>JALSIU010000341.1 GCA_026989715.1 Methylomonas sp. | reverse complement strand
ATGTGATGGGGCAGTTTAGTCGAGGCGAACTGGTCATTTGCGTTGATACGGAAGGCGTGGAAATTGCACGTGGCTTGGTGAATTATCCGGCTGCAGAAATGCGGCTGATTCAGGGCAAGGCGAGCCAGCAGTTTGCAGGTATTTTGGGATACTCTGATGATGAAGAAGTGATTCATCGCGACAATCTAGTGTTGATGGTATAGTATTAGCGGGGATTGGGGGGAAGACGCGTCCCTTCGCAAGGATAAAAACAAGTGGTGGTAATCTATGGCATCTAAAAAAGACCTACCAGAAAACGTGCGGATTATATTTTCTATTACAAGCCTAATATCCCCTCCTTCTCCATTATTGAAGTCATTGCCAAAGGGAAAAATCGAATCTTGTTGACTATGGCAACCGGTACGGGTTAAACCTACAGGGCATTCCAGATTATTCGCCGTTTATGGAAATGAAAAACCACAAATAGTGCGTTTTATTTTTGGCGGACGGAACTGTTTGATTAGATCGCTACATATCGTTGTTACATGCAACACGGGGGGGATGTTTAATGACTTGCAAGTTGAAAACTGGTTTGATTGGTGGGGTGGCGTCTCCTTTGGAGCTTGGCTTAACGCTTATCTCAATTTATGGATAGGGTCTTCATTGCTGGCGCACATCAGTAAGCGGATATTGCGCTTGCCTGCGATATTTTTTAAAGTGGCACAATGATGCTGAAATCGAGCTTGATATTTGGCAATGCGTTGCCGGTCACGGGTATCTACCAGCACATCCGTATTATTGTTGGTAAAACGATATTGTCCTTTGGTCGGCAACCGGCTTTCAATCGGGTCATACACCAAAATCATGCTCAGTTCGCAGTGCCGAGACATTTTAGTTAATAAAGTCTCGGTAGCGGCATTAATGCCTCGAAAGTCACTAATAATGTAAACTAGGCTACCCGGTTTAACATGTTGACTTAAACGCTTGATAACGTGTTCGAATGCGATAGGTTCTTGTGGTGTAATCGGTTTGACCAAGCCATTAAAAAAATGCAATACCGCCTGTTTGCCGCTTTGGGGTTTGAGTTCATGGCAACTATGGTCGGTAAAAATCTGTCCGCCAATGCGATCGCCTTGTCGTTGTGCGACCCAGGCGAGTAAGGCGGCTAGTTTGGCAGCTTGTACAGCTTTAAAAACACCGCGAGTCGCAAATTGCATCGAGGCGCGATAGTCCACGGAAATGAAAACAGGGCGTTCGCGCTCTTCGCGAAAGAGTTTGGTGTGTGTTTTATTGGTACGAGCGGTTACGCGCCAATCAATACTGCGAATATCATCCCCTGGTTGATAGGGGCGCACTTCATCAAATTCCATGCCGCGGCCTTTGATGCGTGATAGATAGCCGCCGCTTTGCTGGGCGCGAATGCTTGAGCGAAATAATTTAAGATTTGCCGCCGGCTTGGCTAAATTAATCAGCACTTTTAAGTTAGCATGGACTAACTCATTTTTTACGCTCATGGGACTGCAATACGGGCAATCAGTTGTTCAATGAAGTCATCGCTGGTAATGCCTTCGGCTTCGGCCTCGTAAGATAAAATGACGCGGTGGCGTAAAATATCAAACGCCATGTCTTGGATGTCTTCCGGGGCAACATAATCTTTACCACTTAACCAAGCTTTAGCGCGCGCACAACGATCTAAGCCGATACTAGCGCGAGGGCTTGCGCCGTATTGCACCCACTCGGCTAAGTCTTCGCCATAAGCGGCTGGGTTGCGGGTGGCGAGAATGATTTGTAATAAATAGTCTTCTAAGTCATCAGCCATATAAATATTAAGGACTTCTTGACGTGCAGCAAATAGATTTTCTTGGCTGATGGTGCGGCTGTTGTTTGCGCTTGATTTACCGTTTTGCAGGGCTTCATTGCGTGCTAAGTGCAGAATTTGTTTTTCATGTTCAGCGCTGGGGTAGTCAATTTTGACATGTAATAAAAAACGGTCTAATTGCGCTTCGGGCAAGGGGTAGGTGCCTTCTTGCTCAATTGGGTTTTGTGTCGCCATTACTAAAAACAAAGCCGGTAGTGGGTAGGTGGTTCCACCTACCGTAATTTGCCTTTCTGCCATCGCTTCTAATAAGGCGGCTTGTACTTTAGCGGGGGAGCGGTTGATTTCATCAGCGAGCACTAGGTTATGAAATAGTGGTCCTTTTTGAAATTCGAAACTACCTTGTTGTGGGCGGTAAATTTCAGTGCCGGTTAAATCGGCGGGTAATAAATCAGGGGTAAACTGCACACGGTGAAAATCTGCTTGTATGCCTTTGCTTAGGCTGTTGATGGCGCGGGTTTTGGCCAGCCCGGGCGCACCTTCTACCAAAATATGGCCATCTGCTAGCAAGGCAATTAGCATACGTTCAACTAAAACCTCTTGGCCGATAATTTGTTGACTGATGGTTTCTTTTAATTGCTGTATGGCGATAAGGCTATCGCTAGGACTTGCGTCAGACATGCGTGATTTTTATCCTGAATGTAATCTGAAAAATAGCCATTCTAGCATATCAATACTTGCGCCAAAAACCATGCAATGTTTCTTTTTTATCTCGTCTTGTGGAAATAAACTTAAAAATATTAAGCACAATATATTTAAGTTTTAAGTAAGATTAATAAGGTATAATGGTGAGTTATCTTAAATAATAACAATAAATGTTGTGTGAGGTTTTGGTATGTGTTGGAGTGGTGAAGCATCGGGGGTTTTAGCCGCCGTTGGGCTGGGGACAGCTGTGTATGTTGCACAAAAGGGAGAGTCAAAAGAATTATGGATTCCATTGACGTATTTTGCATTAATGGAGTTACTGCAAGCGGCAACCTATGTTTATATAGATGATTGCAGCTCGCCGCAGAATCAGATACTCACGCTGTTTGGCTATATCCATATTGCCTTTCAGCCGTTTTTTGTCAATATGGTGGCCATGTACTTTATTCCTGAAAGTGTCAAATTGAAAATTAGAACCACGGTCTATACGCTGTGTGCGGTCGCTGCTTTGGCTATGATTGTCAAAATGTTTCCTTTTGCATGGGCAGGGCTGTGTAATATTGGTCAGGAAGGTTTTTGTGGTGAAGAGATTTGTTCCGTATCAGGGGCGTGGCATATTGCTTGGCAGATGCCGTTAAATGGCATTATGTCTGATCCTGTTTCATGGCTACCAGGCTTTGAATGGGGCTTGCATGGTTTTGTGTATATTTTAATTGCCTTTTATTTACCATTGATTTATGGCTCATGGCGATTTGTTGGTTTTCATTATTTGGTCGGCCCTATGATTGCGGATATTACCACGGATGATCCCAATGAATTTTCAGCAGTATGGTGCTTATTTTCGATTGCTTTATGTGTGTCGGTGATTAAATCTCCGATTAGAAAATATTTGCATGTTAAAAAATGGCCGTTTTATCATCGTACGGTCAGTGATTCCTTATAGTGTTGACTAAATTAGAATAGGGTAGCTGCCAATCAAAAGAGCCTTCTTTGTTTGGGGAAAGGCTCTTACTGGGTTTGCCAAAGGAGCTCGCTCTATTGTTCCTCATTTTTCTTAAGATTTTCAGTGTATTCGTTTTATTTAACATAATTTAATAATCAAATAATAATCAAAGAGGCTTGTATGTGCTGGAGTGGTGAAGCGTCCGCAGTTTTGGCAACAGTAGGATTAGGAACAGCAGCGTATGTTGCTTTAAAAGGTGAGTCGAAAGAGCTGTGGATTCCATTAACTTTTTTTGCATTAATGGAGTTATTGCAGGCAGCTACTTATGTTTATATTGATGAATGTAACTCGCCCACGAACCAGATACTCACGCTCTTTGGGTATTTGCATATTGCTTTTCAGCCATTTTTTATCAATATGGTTGCCATGTACTTTATTCCTGAAAGTGTCAAGCTGAAGATTAGGACAACTGTTTATACTTTATGTGCTATCGCAGCTTTGGCGATGATTGTTAAAATGATGCCGTTTGCATGGGCAGGGCTTTGTGTCATTGGGACTGAAGCGGTTTGTGGGGAGACCATTTGTTCCACATCCGGCGCATGGCATATTGCCTGGCAAATTCCATTAAACGATATTATGTCGCCGCCGGTCGCTTGGCTGCCTGGGTTTGAAGGAGGGTTGCATGGTTTTGTGTATCTTTGGATCGGTTTTTATTTGCCTTTTCTCTATGGGTCTTATCGTTTTGTGATATTTCATTGCTTAATCGGCCCGTTTCTTGCAGATGCATTAACTGATGACCCTAATGAATTTGCGGCTGTTTGGTGCTTGTTCTCAATTGCATTATGCGTTTCGATTATCAAATCACCCATTCGGAAATATTTGCATGTCAGCCGCTGGCCTTTTTATCCGCATACTGTAAAAGAAGCTTTATAAAGGTGTTTTTTGTAAGTCCGCATCTAAATCAAGTCTCCATTGATTTGGAGGCGGACTATATAATTGCATAGTTCTTTTAAGGAAATAATGCAGGCTAGAACGGATATGAGTAGGTCATATCACGCATTGTTTTTTATATTGGCTGTGGTAAAGTTTTCATAATTTTTAATTCGTTGTAAATATTTTTATGCATTTTATATCTCGCCAATGTCGGGCTGTTGTTACTTCGGTGGTTCTGGGTTTAAGCCCGTTGCCTGTTTTTGCTGATGCATTAAGTCAGGCAATAAAAATAGAAAGCGCAACAGAGTCTGCTGCCATCAAGTCGCAAAAGAAAATTGATGGTTTAGATGATCGCACGCGTAAAATGTTGGAGCAATACCGTTCTGCGACACGGCAAACTAAAACATTATTAACTTATAATGCGCATTTAAAAAAATTATTAGCCTCGCAAGAGGTTGAAAAAGCTTCCTTAGAGCAACAGTTGCAGCAAATTGAAGTGACGCAGCGTGAAATTGTACCGCTTATTTTAAATATGCAACGTAGCCTTGAGCAATTTGTACAACTTGATTTGCCCTTTTTGCCTGTGGAGCGGAAGCAGCGTATCGCTAAATTGCAGGAAATGATGACACGCGCCGATGTCAGTAATGCCGAGAAATTTCGGCGTATTATTGAAGCCTATCAGATAGAAAATGATTATGGTAAAACCATTGAGGCCTATCGTGCGAATATTACCTTAGACGGCGTGACCAGTTCGGTTGATTTTTTACGCATCGGTCGGGTTGCCTTGTATTATCAGCGGCTTGATGGCAGTGAAACCGGCTACTGGAATGCACTCGAAAAACGTTGGGAAAGTTTGTCGGATGACTATCAATACCCTATCAGGCAGGGCTTACGCATTGCGCGTAAAGAAACGGCTCCTGATTTATTAACATTGCCTATTACTGCGGCCGTGGAGGCAAAATAATGAAATTAATAATGAGCCTGATGTTGACTTTGATCTTTACAGGGAATGCCTGGTCAGAATCTAAAAGTTTAGATCAATTATTGCGTGATGTGAAACAGGCACAACAGCTAGAGCGCAAAATCAACCATCGCCGTGAAGCTGAGTTTTTAGCAGAGAAGAAAACGCAACAGCGTCTATTGCAAGCAGCGCAAGCAAAATTGGCAGCAGAAGAAGCCTTAAGCGAACAACTTAAACAGCAACTAGAGCATAATGAAGCATTGCTAGCCAAACTGGAAGGCGAATTAAAAAATAAAAGCGGTGAGCTGGGTGAATTATTTGGTGTGGCGCGACAAGTCGCCGGTGATTTAGTTGCTGATTTGACCAGTTCTTTAGTCTCAGCGCAATACCCTGAGCGAGAAAAGCCATTAGTCAATATGATTGATAGTAAAGCCTTGCCAACCATCACGCAACTAGAAACACTATGGTTTACTTTACAGCAAGAAATGACAGAAGCCGGCAAAGTTGTGCGTTTTAACACGGAAATTCAGTCAGCGACAGGTGCACGTGAGCAAGCTGAAGTCATCCGTATTGGAGCGTTTAATGCCATAGCAAAGGGTGGGTATTTACGTTATTCGCCTGATACGCATATTCTGGATAGTTTGGCCAGACAACCGAGTAGCCAGTACTTGGATTTATTGCATGCGTTTGCACAAACGCAAACAGGGATTGCCCCTATTGCGATTGACCCTACGCGTGGCGTGATGTTGAGTATGTTGATTCAAACGCCGGATACGGTAGAGCGTATTGAGCAAGGGGGCGTGATTGGTTTTATTATTTTGGCATTAGGCGCGGTTGGCTTTTTATACGCGCTATTACGTTTAGCCATATTAATGCTGACCGGCAGTAAAATGACACAGCAAATGGATAGTGCGCAAGCCTTGGATGATAATCCATTAGGGCGTGTGTTGTTAGCAACTGAAAAGAGTGGTTCGCAAGATGCTGAAACTTTAGAGCTGGTTTTGGATGAAGCGATTACGCGGGAAGTGCCTGCCTTAGAAAAAGGCTTGTCTTTGATTAAATTATTTGCAGCGGTTGCTCCATTATTAGGTTTATTAGGCACAGTGACCGGTATGATTGCTACGTTTCAATCCATCAGTTTATTTGGTACCGGTGATCCTAAGTTGATGGCAGATGGTATTTCACAGGCATTGGTCACGACAATGTTGGGCTTATGCGTGGCGATTCCCTTATTATTTTTATATAACTTACTGGCATCGCGCAGTAAAACATTAGTACAAATACTAGATGAGCAAAGTGCCGGCATTATGAGTCGTCGTATGGGCAATTAATCATGGCTTTTATTGACGATATTCGGCATTTTTTGCAGGCAGGCGGTGATGTTTTATGGGTTATTTTGGGCGTTGCCATTTGTCTATGGTGCTTGATTATTGAGCGTTTATTATTTTTTAAGCAGAATTATCCACAATTACGTACCGCTTGGATTGAGCAATGGGAGCTGCGCAGTGATAAGCAGTCGGCACATGCTTTATTTATTCGACAAGCCATTATTTCTGCCGCTTTGATTGATATGAATCGCGGGGTTTCGGTGATTAAAATGCTGATTGGCCTTTGTCCGCTGTTAGGTTTATTAGGCACGGTCACCGGCATGATTAATGTTTTTGATGTCATGGCGGTCACGGGGACAGGCAATGCACGTGCGATGGCCGCCGGGGTGTCTTCGGCGACTATTCCTACTATGGCCGGCATGGTGATTGCCATTGCAGGACTGTATTTTAGCAAATTGATTGAAGAGCGGGTCAGTGATGAATCTCATCACTTGGCCGATTTATTAAAATATCATTAATAGAATTTATTATGCGTCGTAGGTCGAGTCGTTCCTCCGTTGAACAAAGTGCTGATATAGATATGACCCCCATGTTGGATATTGTCTTTATCATGCTAATTTTCTTTATTGTGACCACTTCGTTTGTTAAAGAATCGGGGGTTGATGTTAATCGCCCGAGTGCGCAGACAGGTGTTACCAAAGCACAAGCTAATGTCATTATCGGGATTAAAGCGAATGGTGAAGTGTGGATAGATAAGCGTTTGGTAGATGTGCGCGCGGTACGTGCTAATGTCTCGCGTTTACGTGCTGAAAATCCTTTAGGCTCTGTGATTATTGCGGCTGATAGAGAGACCAAAACACATCACTTAGTTGCGGTGATTGACCAAGTGCGCTTGGCTGGTGTGCCTGCCCCTGTGATTGCAACCGAGTCGGAAGCGCAGTGATTCGTTTTTTAGTTGCTATTGTTTTAGGAACAACGATTGCCTTGGGGTTGTTTTGGGGCATGCAATATATGATTGCCAATCATCAGCAAGGCTTAAAAGCAACTGATAATCTGCGCATGACGGAGTTTGTGCGTTTAAAACGTGAAACTAAGCTGCATATTAAAGAACGGCAAATACCGGATAAGCCAAAACCAAAGCAACGTCCTAAACAACCGAAACTACAAACGCAAACTGCCCAAGTTACTAAAACACCAATGCCTGATATGGATATGCCTAATTTGGATATGCCATTGCAGATGAATGGTTTTAAAGGCTCGGTATTATCGGGCTTGGGCGTTAAGACAGGGCGTGCAAAGATTAGTACCAATGTCATTCCTTTA
>JALSIU010000340.1 GCA_026989715.1 Methylomonas sp. | reverse complement strand
AAAACAATCACATTTTTATGTCGATTATGGCGGTCTTTAAACTGGAGTGTCTCAAAATAAAACATCAGACCAATCATTTTGCGTTGAAGGCAAAGCTATATATTAAAGCCATCCGGCAGGCTTTTGCTGAGTTGCAAAAGTTTAAGGCTGCGTAACATCAGTTATTAAGACTAAAGGGGACTTATATCCATAAAGCATGCAACCGTATGAATATTAAAATATCTTTTGTTTTTTGGTGTAGGTCAAGACTTGTCTCTATTTAGAGACAGTTATGGGGGCGTACAGTATGAGCGTAAACTAATGGGATGAAAGTCCCTTTGTGGGGTCGTTTATTTTACTTGAACGACACTCACCCTATGCGCAGTTGCATGTCGGGTGAGTGTTTGAAATTAAGCTAAAAATTAAATCTGTGGCTTTATGTTAATTTTTAATATCAAAGCGATCCAATGTCATCACTTTAACCCAGGCTTTAATAAAGTCATTGATGAATTTTTCTTGAGCGTCATTTGATGCATAGACTTCAGCAACTGCCCGCAATTCTGCATTTGATCCGAATACTAAATCGACAGGCGTTGCTTCCCACTTCAGCTTGCCGGTTTGACGGTCAATGCCTTGATAGACACCTGCGGTTGTGCTTGATTTTGTCCATTTGGTTGCCATGTCGAGTAAGTTGACGAAAAAGTCATTCGTTAAGGTGCCGGGGCGGTTTGTGAAGACACCATATGCTATGCCTCCGGTATTCGCATCCAACGAGCGCATGCCGCCAATAAGTACTGTCATTTCAGGTACTGTTAATGTGAGATAATTTGCTTTCTCAATCAGCATCTCAGCAGGCGACAGGTGGCTATTGGTATTGAAATAATTACGGAAACCATCTGCCGTCGGTTCTAAAACAGCGAAAGAGCCTGCATCCGTTTCTGCTTGCGTTGCATCAGCGCGTCCTGCTGTAAAGGGAACGGTCACCTCATACCCTGCCTCTTTGGCTGCTTTTTCAATCGCCGCTGCACCGCCTAAGATGATAAGATCCGCTAATGAGACTTGTTTTTTAGCAGTATCACTTGCAAATAAACCAAATAGAAAACCGTTATTTTGCTCCTCATTAGAGGCTTGGTTAAATTCTTTTTGAATGCCTTCCAGTACGGCTAAAACGTGCGCCAATTCGTCGGGGTTATTAGCCGGCCAGTTTTTCTGTGGGGCTAAGCGAATACGCGCACCATTGGCACCCCCGCGCATATCGGTACCCCGAAAGCTGGACGCGGATGCCCAAGCTGTTCTGACCAATTGGGGGATGGATAAGCCCGAATCTAAAATGTTAGATTTTAAGGCGGCAATCTCTTTATCGGTAATTAATGCATAATTAACAGCCGGAATCGGGTCTTGCCAAATAAGTGCTTCTTTAGGAACTTCAGCCCCTAAATAGCGAGACCTAGGCCCCATGTCACGATGGGTCAGTTTAAACCAAGCTTGTGCAAAGGCTTGGTCAAATGCTTCGGGGTTGTTCAGGAAACGCTGTGCAATTTTTTTATAGCTAGGGTCAAATTTGAGAGCCAAATCTGTCGTTAACATCATGGGAGCATGGCGTTTTGAGGCATTGTGCGCATCAGGGACAAATTTTACTTCATGTGCATTTTTAGGTGTCCATTGCGTTGCCCCTGCTGGGCTTTTGGTTTTGACCCATTCCATATGCAATAAGTTTTGTAGAAAATTCATACTCCAAGCGGTCGGTGTAATCGTCCACGCACCTTCCAAGCCGCTAGTGACCGTATCTGCACCGTGCCCCGTACCACATTTATTTTTCCAGCCAAAGCCCTGTGCTTCCAGAGCGGCCGCAGCGGGTTCCGCACCAACGCATTTGTTTGGTTTGTGCGCACCATGTGCTTTACCGAATGAATGTCCGCCTGCAATTAATGCCACCGTTTCTTCATCATTCATTGCCATTCGGGCAAAAGTTTCACGAATATCTTGCGCGGCTAACAAAGGGTCGGGGTTACCGCCCGGCCCTTCAGGGTTAACATAAATCAGCCCCATTTGCACTGCGGCCAGTGGTTTGTTCAGTTTTCTATTACCATGATAACGCTTTGCATCAGAAAGAAATTTTGTTTCTTGTCCCCAGTTGACTCGTTCAGGTTCCCAGTCATCTTCACGTCCACCGGCAAAACCTAGTGTTTTGAAGCCCATCGATTCCATGGCCACATTCCCTGTCAATACCATCAGATCTGCCCATGAAATTTTACGGCCATATTTTTGTTTGACCGGCCAGAGTAGGCGACGTGCTTTGTCTAGGTTGGCATTATCGGGCCAGCTATTGAGTGGCGTAAATCGCTGTTGTCCACCTGATGCACCGCCTCGGCCATCAAAAATACGGTAGACACCGGCACTATGCCAAGCCATACGAATAAAAAAGGGGCCATAATTTCCATAATCGGCAGGCCACCAGTCTTGTGATTTTGTTAAGACCGCTTTGATATCGCCTTTAACGGCGGCCAAATCCAGTGTTTGAAAGGCTTTTGCATAATTAAAGTGCTCACCCATTGGGTTTGATTCGGCCGTATGTTGACGCAATGGGCTTAGGTTCAATTGCTCCGGCCACCAAAAATTGGGGGGCATAGCTTGCGTGTCTGCTATGGCAACGCTGGTAGAGGCGGCAATAGTGATTGCTGCCGTTATTTGTCTTAGGCTATGTTTAAACATGATTATTTCCTTGCGAAGGTTATTAATAAAGCAAGGTCAAGTGTAAGCCTAGGCGAGAGATAAGTATATTTGAATAAATAGAAGTTTATGTTCGGTTATTTGGTATGTTGATTGAGCGCTTCTTTGCATAGCGCAATCAGTAGCTCAATACTTGCAAGGCGGGTAAAGTTAGGGCGTAAAATAAAGGCGAGTTGTCTGTGTGGCCCGGGTTCATCGAGATGAACCACCGAAAGAGAGGGGTGCTGTGACGTGAGTTGTTCGATGGCCATGGCAGGAATTAAGGTACTGCCTAAATCACCTAATACCATTTGCGTGAGTGTGGTGAGGCTGGTTGCACTAAAGCTTTGATTTTTTACCTGTTCTGTCATGTGGCATGCGCTTAGGATATGGTCTTTAAGGCAATGTCCTTCTTTAAGTAATAATAAGTTGCAATTTTTTAGCTGTTGACTGCTAATTTCCTGTTGCTGTGCATATTGATTGCCTTTTAAGGTAATCCAGTAAAAATCTTCTTCCCAGAACTTTAAACTCAACATACCATCGCAAGGAAAAGGAAGGGCGAGTATTGCCGCATCTAAGTGACCCTTTCTGACGCTTTCTACCAATAGATGCGACTGGTTTTCGACAATATTGAGTTGTGCAGACGGATATTGCCGATTTAAAGCCGACAGTAGTTTTGGAAGAATATAGGGGGCAACGGTCGGTATTATGCCTATGGTTAAAGGGTAACTCAGTGGGGATTTTTGCGTTTCAGCAAAGTGTTGTAGGTCATTAACTTTTAATAAAATAGAGCGTGCTTGGCCTAAGACGCTTTTACCGAGAGGGGTGACTAATACTTTTTTATTATCGCGTTCAAAAATTTTCAGGCCAAGCTGCTTTTCTAATTCATTAAGAGCAGTACTGAGGGCTGATTGACTAATATTGCATGTTTCTGCCGCTTTTTTGAAGTGCAGGGTTTCCTCGACTGCAAGGGCATAGCTGAGTTGTTTAATGGAAATCATGCTTATTGTATGATTTCAAGCCTTACTTTACTGAGTCCTGCTTTGAGTAAATCAAGCTTTTGCGCGGCCGCGTAAGATAAATCAATGATGCGTTTTTTAATAAAAGGACCGCGATCATTGATAGTCACAATAACCGATTTATGATTGTTAAGGTCGGTTACTTTGACTTGAGTGCCAAACTTTAAGGTTCTATGTGCGGCGGTTAGTTTATTTTTATCATAGATTGCTCCACTTGCTGTTGTTCTGCCATGATATTTATTTGCGTAATAAGCGGCAATGCCTTCTTCGGCCATAGATTGGCTGGAGAGCAGGCAAAGTGCGACAAAAGTTAAAGACGTAAGGTGACGACGAGCTGATATTTTTAGCATATTTGGTTTCCTAATTAATGTTGAGTTGTTGAATGGGGCGCAACAAGGCTATGGGAGAAAATGCGTTCAATATCGACCGTGTCAAAGTGATATTGTTGGCCGCAAAATTCACAACCTGCCACAATTTCTTGTTGCTCTGTTAAAATGTCATCGACCGCAGTACGGCCTAGTGATAACAGTGTTGTGGCTACTTTTTGAGCGGAGCAACGGCATTTAAAAGTGACGGGCTCGGCATCAAAAAGGCGTACTGTTTCTTGGTTGAAGAGGCGGTGCAGTACTTCTTCGCAGGAAAGGTGTAATAATTCCTGTTCGGTAATCGTATCGGCTAAGGCCTCAATACGGCCCCAGTCTTCTTGAGTTTGTTCGTGATTATTAGTATCGCTGGGTAATTCTTGAATCAACAAACCGGCGGCTTGGTGTTGGTCGGCAAAAATCCATAAGCGTGTTTTCAATTGCTCAGATTGCGTAAAGTAAGTTTCGACTGCGCTAGCAATGCTATCACCTGTTAACGGGACGATACCTTGATAGGGCTCCCCTTTGTTAGGTTCAATGGTGAGTACCATGCGTCCATTACCTAATAAGTCTGCAAAGCTTTCCGCCGCGATTTTGTCATCATAACGTGCCCAGCCACGAATTTCTTTTTGGTGGGAGCTTTGTGCAACTAATGATTTTAGCGGTCCATCACCTTGGGCTTGTAAAATTAAGTTGCCTGCAAATTTAATGGTAGATGAGAGCAAGGTGGCTGCGCTGATTGCCTCGCCCAATTGCTGCGTAATGGCTTGGGGGTATGAGTGATGTTGTTTTGCCGCTTGCCAGCTGTCGGTTAAATTTAACCATTCGCCACGGATGGCTAAGCCACTGAAAATGAAACGGCGTAAAACATCTTTATCTTGCATAGTTTGAGTTTTGTGTAACGGTAAAAGGGGATTATTATAGCTTTACTTGCCCTGTCAGCCCACTGTTATTCCATTGATTTGTTAACTCAGTATAATGCACATGGCAGAATTAAACTATGTAAAGAGAACATGACAAAAAAAGCAATTATTTTATTATCGGGCGGCTTGGATTCAGTCACGGTTTTAGCAAAAGCACAGCAGCAAGGCTTTGCTGTGTATGCACTAAGCTTTGATTATGGACAAAAGCATAATGCAGAATTGGCCTTTGCGAAACAGATAGCTACTCAATACCAGGTGATTGAGCACAAAATTATTCGTTTGGGCTTAGGAGCAATGGGGGGGTCGGCGTTGATTGATGCTGATTTGACTGTGCCGATTGCACCGCAAGCAGGAATACCGATTACCTATGTGCCGGCGAGGAATACCGTCTTTTTGGCATTTGCTTTAGGCTGGGCGGAAGTATTGGATGTACAGGATATTTTTATTGGTGTAAATGCGGTGGATTATTCGGGCTACCCTGATTGCCGGCCTCAATTTATAGAGGCATTTCAAGCATTGGCGAATGTGGCAACGAAAGCGGGAGTGGAAGGGCATACGATTCAAATTCATGCCCCGCTTATTCATATGAGCAAAGGCGAGATTATATTGCAGGGAATTGAGCTGGGAGTGGATTATGCGCATACCGTGTCTTGTTATGCTGCTGATGCGGCTGGTTTAGCCTGTGGAGAGTGCGATGCTTGCCGCTTACGTTGCGAAGGGTTTTCTCAAGCAGGTGTGGTCGATCCGACACGGTATCAAAATAGAAAGAGCTGAATGCTTATCAAGCTTGGCTTAAAGTAAAAGCGAGCTGGGCCGGGTGTTATAATGACAAACATTAATTTGTGTGGGGAATGCTAAATGAATGATGAATTTGATGTGTTGATTGTGGGTGGCGGGATGGTTGGCGCGGCAGTTGCGTGTGCTTTAGGCGATAGCGACTTAAAGGTTGCACTGATTGAGCAGGCAATGCCGGATGCATTTTCGGCCGACCAAGCGCATGATTTACGGGTTTCTGCTTTAAGCATTGCTTCGCAACAAATTTTGGCAACGGTGGGGGCGTGGGATGCCGTTATCAATATGCGTAGTTGTCCTTTTAAACGGATGCGTGTTTGGGAAACGGCCGGTGATACCGAGTTTAATAGTGAGACCATTGATTATGAGGCCTTAGGGTATATTGTAGAAAATCGTGTGACGCAATTAGCTTTATTGGAGCGGGCGCAGCAATTTGCTAATGTAGAATTTTTGTGCCCCGAAGTGATTAAACAAATCCATTATGTTGATGGCAAGGGGCGTGTTGATTTGGCAAGTGGGCGTACCCTTGCGGCTAAAGTCATGGTAGGGGCTGATGGTGGGCAGTCGCGCTTACGACAAACGGTAGGGATAGGTGTTACCAGTTGGGATTATCAGCAACATGCTATGGTGATTTATGTAGAGACCGACTATGCACAGCAAGATATTACATGGCAACGCTTTGTACCAACAGGGCCACAAGCCTTTTTACCTTTAACGGGGCATTATGGTTCAATTGTTTGGTACAACACACCTGATGAAGTACGGCACTTAAAAAGCCTATCTACTACGGAGTTATTGTCAGAGTTGATGGCGACATTTCCGGAGTGCTTAGGGAAAATAAATAAAATATTGGGGGTTGCCAGTTTTCCTTTAAAACGTCAGCATGCGCAAGCCTATGTTAAACAGGGGGTCGCATTAGTAGGGGATGCCGCTCATATGATTAACCCCTTGGCAGGGCAAGGGGTTAATATTGGCCTATTAGATGCGGCTATGTTGGCAGAGGTATTACTGGAGGCACATGCGAAAGGCAAAAATATTGCCGATTTAAGCGTATTAAAGCGTTATGAGCGTTTGCGCCGTCACGAAAATTTAAAAATGATGACGGTTATGGATGTGTTTTATCGTGTTTTTAGTAATCAAATCGCACCTGTTAAATTTTTAAGGAATTTAGGGTTGGGCTTAGCGGAACGTATTACCCCTTTAAAAAATAAAGTTATGCGTGGCGCGATGGGCTTAGAAGGCCGCTTACCTAAGTTAGCTAAAGGCGAAACGATTATTTAATATGAATAATGCAATTGCTTTAAAAACCATTTTAGTGAAAGAAATTCGCCGATTTACCCGAATTTGGCCACAAACTTTATTACCGCCCGCAATTACCACTTCTTTGTACTTTTTAATTTTTGGTAAATTGATTGGTGACCGCATTGGGCTGGTAAATGGTGTGAGCTATATGGATTATATTGTACCGGGGGTGATTTTGATGTCGGTTATCAGTCATTCTTATGCCAATGTCGTTTCTTCATTTTACTCGACTAAATTTCAACGTCATATAGAAGAGTTATTGGTGGCTCCCGTCCCTAATTGGGTGATATTGGCGGGTTATATTGGCGGGGGAGTCACGCGCGGCATTTTAGTGGGGTGTGTGGTTGCCGGTATTTCTATGTTGTTTACGGATTTATCAGTATTGCATTGGTGGCCAACGGTGCTTGTGTTTGTTTTAACGTCTGTTTTATTTGCGTTGGCCGGTTTTGTAAATGCAATCTTTGCTGATAGTTTTGATGATATTTCCATTATCCCTAATTTTGTTTTAACGCCTTTAAGTTATTTGGGTGGCGTTTTTTATTCGGTTGCTATGTTGCCTGATATTTGGCAACAGGTTGCTTTGGGAAACCCTATTTTATATTTAATCAATGCTTTCCGTTATGGCTTGATAGGCATTTCAGATATTGATGTTTATATGGCCTTAATGATGGTGATTGGTTTTGTGGTTATCTTAATTGGTTTTTGCTTATGGCTATTGGCAAAAGGCGTTGGAATTAAGACTTAAATTTTATCTTACCTGAAAGATAATCTGCTTGTTTATCATCATTTTTGTGAGTGTTAGTGTATAATTAAACGTTAATATACTTGAGCTAGCGTACGTCAGGATTGAGAATTTTATGTCGTCCTTAAGTCTAAGGACTAAAAAAATAGTTTGTTTTTTGGGTATTTTTATTTAAGGTGTGTATCGCCTAGCCTGTACTTTTCTTTTTGTAATTTTACGGCACAAAAAATTTGTGTCCGTTTCAC
>JALSIU010000339.1 GCA_026989715.1 Methylomonas sp. | reverse complement strand
AAATAATGGGTAGCTTAAATCGTTCTGCCATTTTCATGACCCGCAACGCTTTACGATAACCTTCAGGACGTGGCATACCAAAATTACGTGCAATTTTTTCTTTGGTATCACGCCCTTTTTGATGCCCAATCAAAACGACAGCTTGACCATTTAATTTTGCAAGACCGCAAATAATCGCTTTATCATCGGCATAGGCACGGTCGCCATGCAACTCATGAAAGTCTGTAAACATCAGATTAATATAATCCAAAGTATAAGGGCGACCTGGGTGGCGGGATAATTGTGAAATTTGCCAATCACTTAAATCTTTGAAGATTTCTTCCGTTAATGTCTCACTTTTTCCTTCTAAATCGGCTAATGCAGAAGAAATATCAATATCATTTTCTGCCTGTACCCGACGTAACTCTTCAATTTTTGCTTCTAATTCTGCAATAGGCTGTTCGAAATCAAGAAATTTTAAATCCATGGCTTTTATTTTGTTATTGGTTTTTTTAAGTGAAATGCGCTCAGATTACTTGATGGGTTGGCTCCCAGCGATAATTTAAGCCAAAAAACAGCTTAAATTACACCCCATGCATTATTTATATAATAATTATTTTCCTGCTATTTTATCTAATTCTCGTAAATGTTTTAATTTTTCTGCAATTTTTATTTCCAGGCCACGCGCAACCGGCTGGTAATACTGAGGATCTAACATATCATCCGGAAAATAATGCTCACCTGCTGCATACGCTTCCGGCTCATTGTGCGCATAACGGTAGGCTTTGCCATAATCCAACTCTTGCATTAACTTAGTAGGCGCATTTCTTAAATGCACCGGCACAGGCAAACTTCCCTGTTGTTTCGCATCACGCATCGCCGCATTATATGCCATATAGACAGCATTACTTTTTGGTGCACACGCCATATAAACCAAAGCCTGCGCCAAAGCCAGTTCTCCTTCAGGGCTACCGAGTCTTTCTTGAGTTTCCCAAGCATTAATAGTTAATTGCAACGCACGCGGGTCGGCATTGCCAATATCTTCCGAAGCAATGCGTACAATACGCCGTGCAAGATATAAAGGATCACAGCCACCATCGAGCATCCGACAAAACCAATACAAAGCCGCATCGGGTGAACTACCCCGCACCGACTTATGCAAAGCAGAAATCTGGTTATAAAATTCTTCCCCTTGATTATCAAAACGACGTACCCCACCGGCTAAAACTTCCCTGGCAATCTCCGGTGTTACCTCATGACATTGCCTCGCCTGTACCAATTCTACGGCTATTTCTAAATAATTGAGTAAACGCCTAGCATCGCCATCGGCCGCCGCTGAAAATTGTTGTTTTAAATCGTCTGATAATTTAATGCCCAACCGGCCAAAGCCTTTTGTTTCATCCCTTAGCACCTTATCAATCAAGGCCAACAAATCCTCAATGGTCAAAGCATTTAATACATAAACCCGCGCTCGTGATAACAACGCATTATTGAGTGCAAATGATGGGTTCTCAGTGGTTGCCCCTAAAAAAACGACCGTACCATCCTCTACATGCGGTAAAAAAGCATCTTGTTGTGCTTTATTAAAACGATGCACTTCATCAACAAATAAAATAGTACGCCGCTGCTCTTGTTGCTGTATTTGCTTAGCCGCCGCGACCGCCGCCCGAATCTCTTTGACTCCTGCCAATACCGCTGAAATCGGTATAAATTCAGCATGCGAATGCTTGGCAATCATACGTGCTAAAGTCGTTTTACCTGTACCGGGCGGCCCCCAAAATATCATCGAATGCAAGCGGCCTGAATGAATCGCCTCATACAACGGCTTGCCCGGCTGTAATAAATGCTTTTGCCCCACATAATCGTCTAAGGACTCAGGGCGCATTAAATCGGCTAAAGGTTTAGTTTGCAAATGCTTGGCCTCAATCAATCTTTTTCATTAGCCTTCAAATACATCCGTACCGGGTGGCGCGACAAATTCAAATAAACTCGCATCGAGTGTTGCAGGCGTTTTAACATTAGAAAAAATAATTTGCGTTAACTGGCCAAAATTATCACTTAATTCCATCCCATAAAGTACGTCATTTTTTAAACCCACTCTAATATATTTAAAACTGCTATCGCTGCTTTTCGGAATTAATTTCAGCCAAAGCAAATCCCCGCGTTTTGCTTGACCAACAAGGGTATATTTTGTGTTTAAATCAATACTACCACTCAATAATAATGCAGGCGTATCACCGATAGACTCATCAATTTTTTTAATAATGACCTGTTCTAAATCTGCATCATAAAACCAAACTTTTCCCTCTTTAGAAACAATTTCTTGCTGATAGGGTTTCTGATAGTTCCAGCGAAATTTACCGGGCTGCTGCAAATAAAAAGTTCCTTCACTACGTTGCATCACGCTCCCCGACTCACTCAAAGAATTTTGCACAAAGTTTGCCTGAATATTTTTCGCTTTAGCAATAAAATTTTCTAATTGCTGTACCGCTGTCGGTTCAGCATGCACCATTAAGGCGCACAATAACAGCACCAATCCTAATATCTTTCTCATTAAAATGTTTCCTCAATAAAATCATTTAGCCATGTTTTGGCTTTATTCACAGTTGATGACACACAAGGCGCATCTTTCGCAGGTTCTGAGCCTCGTACAAACGGATAGCGTACCGCACCGGCGCACAATTCATTGGCTTTTAAACCCGTTTCTGCATCAATCCAGACGTTTTGCACCGTATCCGGCATCGATAAATACACAGGCTGTTTAGCCACTTTCTGCATCAAACGGCTCCATATTCGCAATGCACCACTTGCCCCCGTTACACCGGTTGATTTATTATCATCACGCCCAAGCCAAACTACCGCCAAATAATCGCCACTATAGCCTGCAAACCAGCTATCTTTTAAACCATTTGTCGTCCCTGTCTTACCGGCAACATGCAAACTTTTAGGTAATTGCCAATAGGCAGAACGCCCCGTTCCATCGCGCATCACTTCTTGCAAAATTCGATTTGTCAAATAAGTTGCCGCAGGGTCTAATTCCTGTTTCAAGGCATAAGGGTAACGCTGTAATATCTGCCCGCGCTCATCCATAACCGCACTGATAGCACGCAAAGGCATCGCAAAACCATCTCCCGCCAAGGTCTGATACATCTGCGTCACTTCAAAGGGTGTCATCGGCAATGCCCCTAATAACATGGAAGGGTATAAATTAATGGGGCGTGTCACTCCTGTTGCACGTAAGGTTTTTGCAATACGCCCCACGCCAATATCCATCCCCATACGTACGGTTGCCAAATTATAAGAATGCGCTAAAGCAGTATGCAACGGCACATCGCCATGTTCTTTATGGTCATAATTGCTAGGTTGCCATACTTTACCTTTCTCAGCTTTAATACGGATACGCGTATCACTAATAGGCGTAATAAAGGTGTATTTGTCAGGGTATTCCAAAGCGGTCAAATAGACAATCGGCTTAATTAAAGAACCGATGGGGCGTAAGGCACGCAAAGCACGGTTAAAACCTGAACGCTGATTATCTCGCCCGCCCGCTAAAGCAACAATTTCCCCCGTATCACGCCGCGTCACCACAGCGGCTACTTCTAATTTTTTTGCATTTTTACGCTGCTCAATTTTAGCCAATTGCTGCACAATACTGCTATTTAAAGCATCTTGCACCTGAGTATCTAACGTCGTAAAAATACTCAAACCCTCTGAGGTTAAATCGGCCTCATCATATTCCACACTTAATTGCCGCCGAATCAAATCAATAAATGCCGGATAACGATTAGCAGGCCGATGCACAAAAGGCACGGCATTAATTGGCTTTTTCGTCGCCTGTTGTGCGTCTAATTCGGAAATATATCCCTGCGCCAACATTTCCGCCAACACCAAATTACGCCGCCGTAAAGCACGCTCGGGCTTTCTGCGTAAATCATAATAACTCGGGCCTCTAATCAATGCGACTAAAGCAGTCACTTGGTGTAAAGGCAGCTCATGCAAGGGACGCGAAAAATAAAACTCACTCGCCAAACCAAAACCATGAATGGCATGCGCACCATCTTGACCTAAATACACTTCATTTAAATAAGCCTCTAAAATAGCCTCCTTACTAAAACGCAATTCTAAAATTAACGCCATCAACGCTTCATTGATTTTACGCTGTAAACTCCGCTCCGAACTTAAATAAAAATTTTTCACTAATTGCTGGGTAATGGTACTCCCACCTTGCACAAAGCCGCCTGCTTTTAAATTAACCCACATAGCCCGTGCAATGCCTTTAAACGAAATACCAATATGTTGATAAAAATCGCGATCTTCAGTGGCCAATAAGCCTTGTATTAAAGTTTTAGGCACTGCCTCCAATTTTACCAGTACTCTGTCTTCTTTATGCGCAGGATAAAAACTGCCTATTTGCACAGGTTCCAAACGCACGACCGCTAATTCGCGATGCGTTTGCAAATCCGTAATCTTACGAATACCCTTATCCGAAAAAGCCACACGAATATAGTGCACCGGCTCCGTTTTATCCCAAAAAGTGAATTCTCGCGTTTTTAACGTGATATGCCGCGCCTTTTTGTCATAAGTCGCTTGCGAAGACACATTGCGATCAGGGCGATAATGTAAATCTTGCAATAATCCCGAAAATTGCCCCACGCTCATGGGTAAACCGGCATAAATTTCTACAGGACTGGCATAAACTCGCGCCGGAATCGCCCAACGCCGACCGGCAAACTGTTTTCTAACGGTATAATCCAAATACCCCAAATAACACACAAAAACGAATGTGAGTGTCGCCACACTGATTAAAACCGGCTTTTTAATATATCGCCAGAGACGTTTCCACCATGACGGCTTAGGCGGTGCTTTAGGCTTACGCTTCCGAGGTGTGCGGGCTTTGGCTGTTTTTTTTGCAACCGCCATAAATTACTCAGTACTCATCAGTTGCTCTACGCGCTGAAAACCACGCGGTAACAACTGTCCACGTTTAGCTCTTACCCCTAGATAATCCGCCAAATCATTTTTCTTCAACGTCAACGTTCGTTTACCGGCGAGTAGTTTTAAAGCGGCATTTTCTGCAATCACTGCCACAGCCACTACTTTATCAGTCCCTGCCGCAAAATCTGCCGGCAGAATTTGAATCAATTTATTTCCTTTACCACGCGCTAAAGCAGGTAAAGCCGCTGCAGGAAAAACCAATAAACGCCCTTGCAAGGTTGCCACGGCGATTAAATCACTCGTATTATTAACTTTAAGTGGCGCAAGTAACTGCGCTCCCTTGGGTAAAATCACAACCGCCTTACCTGCTTTATTTTTCGACAGCAACTCTTTTTGCCGGACTCTAAAGCCATAACCCGCATCACTAGCCATCAATAAAGTATCCTCATCTTGGCCAGCCCATAAATGCGTAAAAACAGCCCCGGCCGGTGGCTTTAAACGTCCTGTTAAAGGCTCGCCTTGACTACGTGCTGAAGGTAAATCATGCGTTGAGGTAACATAAGCGCGACCGGTTGAATCAAACACAAAAACAGGCTGAGTCGTTCGCCCTAAAACGGCATCTAAATAAGCATCTCCCGCACGATAGTTTAATGTTTTTGCTTCAATATCATGACCTTTAGCCGCCCGTATCCAGCCTTTTTGTGATAACACAATAGTCACCGGTTCATTGGCAATCAGTGCCGTTGCACTTAAGGCTTGTGCCGCGCCTCGCTCAACAATGATGGAGCGTCGCTCATCACCGTATTTATCTGCATCCTGTAAAATTTCTTTTCTGATTAAACGATTGAGCAAGCGCGTTGAGCCTAATGTTTTTTGTAAACTATCACGCTCTTTTTCCAACTCCGCTTGCTCACCTTTAATGGCCATTTCTTCTAGCTTAGCTAAATGGCGCAATTTTAACTCTAAAATAGCCTCGGCCTGAATATCCGTAATCCCAAAGCGTTCCATCAGTACCGGTTTAGGTTTCTCTTCAGTACGAATAATGGCAATGACTGCATCTATATTTAAAAAGGCAATTAATAAGCCTTCCAAAATATGTAATCGCGCCAATATTTTATCTAAACGATATTGTAAGCGTCTGCGTACGGTTTCAGTACGAAAACTCAACCACTCCACTAAAATCTCACGCAAACCTTTCACTTGCGGCCGGCCATTTAAGCCAATCATATTCAGGTTAACACGGTAATTTTTTTCCAAATCGGTGGTTGCAAATAAATGTGACATAATCGCATCCACATCAGCCCGTTTTGATTTTGGCATCACCACCAAACGCGTTGGGTTTTCATGATCTGATTCATCACGCAAATCTTCAATCATAGGCAACTTCTTCGCCTGCATTTGTGCTGCAATCTGCTCCAGCAACTTAGCGCCGGAAACTTGATGCGGCAAAGCCGTTATCACAATATTATGGTCTTCCAATTCATATTTAGCACGCATGCGAATAGAACCTGAGCCCTTAATATAAATTTTCTGAATATCTTCACGGCTACTGGTAATTTCAGCCTCTGTCGGATAATCAGGCCCTTGAATAAATTTAAACAAATCGTCAATACCAGCATCAGGGGCATCTAATAAATGTACGCAAGCGTTAGCCACTTCACGTAAATTATGCGGTGGAATATCGGTCGCCATCCCCACCGCAATTCCCATCGTACCATTCAATAATATATTAGGTAATCGCGCCGGCAATAATTCCGGCTCTTTTAAAGTGCCATCAAA
Source organism: Methylomonas sp. (assembly GCA_026989715.1). GTDB lineage: Bacteria > Pseudomonadota > Gammaproteobacteria > Methylococcales > Methylomonadaceae > Methyloprofundus. The sequence goes on along the minus strand of JALSIU010000339.1, from coordinate 1,515 downwards.
ATTATCTTTCCAAGCAACCGTCCCCTGGCCTAATTCGCTGAGTAACGTCTGCGCATAAGCCGTTAATCGCGACTCGGTATAACGCATGGCCGCAAAAGACTTAGGATCATCAGGCGAGCCCCAGTTACCCTGCCCATCAACTAATGGATAACGATACGAAAAGGGTTGTGCCATTAACACCATTGCTTCATAACACGCGGTATCGCCATGTGGGTGATATTTACCCAATACATCCCCAACCGTACGCGCCGATTTTTTATGCTTGGACAAGGCACTGAGCCCCAATTCCGACATCGCATACACAATACGCCGCTGCACAGGCTTTAAGCCATCACCAATATGCGGCAAAGCACGATCCAAAATTACGTACATGGAATAATCCAAATATGCTTTTTCGGTAAAATCCTTTAGGGGTAGCTGCTCAAAATTATCCTGAATGCCCATTTATTATTTAATCATCATCTATATTGTTATATGGAAACAAGCTATATTAGCCTATAGTCTATACTTGTCAAAACACTAATATTGTCGGCTAAGCAATCATTGCTCATATAACACAACACAAGACAGTGACAAGCTGCACATTTCCAAGCGATAAATTTGCGCCCGAAGTCACTTTACCGCAAAATGAATCATCTATTGATTAAACTTAATATGGAAGTCAGTGCTACATGTTGCCGCGCAAAAAAATATCACGCCTTAAAAAATACTTTAAGTTTAAACAAGAGCTGACGATACAATCCCAATAATAAAAAATAAAAGGTAAACACTATGAATTGGAACTCGGTAGGCACAAAAGTTATCCTTAGTACCCTCATTTTTTTAATCATTTTAACCAGTGGTGCATTGATATTTTCTTATCAAGCAGAAAAACAGAAAATTATCACACTCAAAACCGAACAAGCCAAAAACCTCCTACTGGTTGCAGAATCGGTACGCCACAATATGATTAAAAAGTGGGATAATGGTGTTTTTACCATTGAACAACTCAATGGCTATAATAAAATCAGAGATGTACAAGAGCGGCAAAATAAAATATTAGCGACCGTTCCCGTGGCCACTTCTTGGGAAATTGTACAAGCCAAAGCCAAAGAAGGAAATTTTAGGTTCAAAGCTCCTAATATCAATGCTCGCAACCCAAATAATGAAGCGAATGCACAAGAAAAAGCAGCACTGCGTTTCTTTCAGGAAAATCCAAGTGCCAGAGAATACAGCTATGTTGATGCACAAGCCGACACCATTCACTATTTCCGGCCGGTTATCTTAAGCTCACAATGTGAAGTCTGCCATGGCTCGCCTGCAACATCAGCCGCCTTATGGGGTAATAACGACGGCTTAGATATACTCGGCTATAAAATGGAAAACAAACATGCGGGGGACTTACACGGCATGTTTGAAATTATCACCCCACTCAAATCAGCCTATGCAGAACTCCTACATGATACATTAATCAAAGCAGGCATCAGCCTAATAGCACTGGTTGTACTCATCATAGGATTGTATTTCCTGATTAAC
>JALSIU010000338.1 GCA_026989715.1 Methylomonas sp. | reverse complement strand
GCCAAGAATCATCTTGGGCGGGCGGTGGTATTTTATTGCCGCTTTATCCATGGCGACAAGCTGATGCGATTACCCAGCTGATACTGCCCAGTATTGCAACTTATGCAGAACTGGCCGCAACATTATTGGCTACGACTCAGGTGGATCCTGAGTATATCCCCTGCGGCTTATTGATGACAGACCTTCCTGACTTGGCGCAAGCACAAGATTGGTGTATTCATGCGGCAATCCAGCATCATACGGCGACACCAGCACAACGAGCAACATTTCCTCAAATACAAGCGCAGTCGTTATGGTTACCGGAAATTGCGCAAGCTAGAAATCCACGCTTGTTAAAAGCACTAAAGCAAGATTTGATACAGCGTGGCGTTAAAATTATAGAAAATTGTACCATTGACAAGGCTAATATCCATTCGCAACGTATTACCGAAGTGATGAGCCAGTCCAATGAGGTATTTGCCGTTAATCAATTAGTGATTACCGCGGGGGCGTGGACAGGTAAATTATGGACGCAATTATTAGGTCATGCCGTCTCCCCTGTTGATGTATTTCCGGTAAAAGGGCAAATGCTGATTTTTGATACGCCTCTCGGTACGTTGGATTATATGGTCTTAGAGCATGACCGGTATTTGATACCCCGGCGTGATGGTAAAATATTATGTGGGAGCACTGTTGAGCAGCAAGGCTTTGATAAGCTGACGACCGTACAAGCAAAACAATCGTTGGCCGAGTTTGCTAAACAAATATTGCCGATATTAGCAGATTGCCCTATTACACATCATTGGGCAGGATTGCGCCCCGGTACCAAGCAGGGCATTCCTTATATTGATAAGCATCCTGAAATAAGTAATTTAGCGGTTAGTGCCGGCCATTTTAGAAATGGTTTTGCAATGGGGCCGGCTTCAGCGCAATTACTTTACGATTTAATAACGAATAATCCCCCGTTAATTGATAGCACAGCGTATCAATTGTCTGCACAGCATTGAGCACACTTCTTATGAATTATTACTCACTTATTAAGCCTTTATTGTTTCAACTAGATCCGGAAAAAGTACATTATTTAACATTAAAATCTTTAAAAATAGCACATAATTTAGGCGTAGATAATTTACTAAACCCTAAAATGATTAGCCGGCCGGCCACGGTGATGGGCTTAACATTTCAAAACCCTGTCGGTTTAGCTGCCGGTTTGGATAAAAATGGCGATTATATTGCTGCTTTGGCTGCTTTGGGGTTTGGCTTTGTAGAAATAGGGACGGTGACACCACGACCACAACCCGGTAACCCTAAACCGCGTTTATTTCGTTTGACTGAGCATCAAGCGATTATTAATCGTATGGGTTTTAATAATAAAGGGATTGATTATTTACTGCAACAAGTTGCTAGCGTTAAATATAAGGGTATTTTGGGGATTAATATCGGTAAAAATTTTGATACGCCGCTGGAGCAAGCAACAGAAGATTATTTAATTAGTTTGCGTAAAGCATATGTGGCTGCGAGTTATATCACCATTAATATTTCATCACCGAATACAAAAAATTTACGACAATTACAGCAAGGTGATGAAATTAAAAAATTGCTGGCAGCTTTAAAAGCAGAGCAACAAAAACTACAGCTTGAGCATGGCCAATATACACCGATTGTCGTTAAAATTGCACCCGATTTAAAGGATGCTGAGATTGATCATATTGCCGATTTATTGCTTGAATATGCAATGGATGGCGTGATTGCAACCAATACGACCATTGAGCGTAGTGCGATACAAGGGCATAAATTTGCGGCTGAAGCGGGTGGCTTAAGCGGTGCACCTGTTAAGCAACAATCGACTTATGTGGTGGCTCATTTAGCGAAAGCACTTAAGGGAAAAATACCGATTATTGCGGCGGGTGGTATTATGAGTTATCGCGATGCACAGGAAAAATTAGATGCAGGTGCTTGTTTAGTGCAAGTATATAGTGGTTTGATTTATCAAGGCCCACAGTTAGTACATGATATTATGCGAGGCTTGACTGCCGAATAATAAAAAATAAGGCTGTATGCGGTGATGGTGGCACACAGCCTCATTTTACTTTACTTTACAACAACGGTTTTTCTTTTGGTGTGGCACTGGATTTTTTCCACAAGCTGCCGCTTGCAAAGCATGACCAGCCCCATTGTAGCCAGTTTAATAATGAAATCGCCAGCCATAAAGACCAGAGTAACATCATGACTCGGTAACTCATCAAGGGGATACTGATAACGGTCGCTGTCGGTAATATGTCTGCACTACGGTCTTGATACCAATTTAAGACAAAAGCGGACGAGCGATTGCCGACAATTTGCATATCTGGAGTGCCAAGTAGCCCCTGTTTGACTGCAATAAATAAAATGGCAAGTGAAGCAAGTGTTAGTAGCACTAAGAGTATTTGTGTAAAGTTAAAATAATTAACATTCGTCATGTGTTGTTTTTGACGAAAACCTAAGGCTAATAGCCAAGCGACGACGACCAGTGCAATGCTGATAGGGATTTGGCTTAAACCGATTAATAATAAAAACCATTGCCAATTTTTTAAGGGGGTTAAGTCAGATTTGCCTAGCGCAAAAGCTAATATAGCTAAGACAATAAGCATGCCCCAAAATAATACGGCGGGTCCTAAGTTTGGCCCTAATGTGAGCAATACCCAGCGATCTTGGCCTAAGTGAATTTTTAAGTGGGTATTGACGCTTGCTAGCCCTAGATTGAGCGCGGGGGTTGTCAGTATGCTATTTTGTGCTTGCGCTTCATGCCAAAAAATTTCATACGTTTGTTTACCCGGCTTGATCGGTAAGGTGATGCTGTGTTGCTGTTGACGAATGGGCTGCTTGCTACCGTTTAAGTTAACAGATTGTAATACTGCATTTTTGGGAAGTGTTAGTGTATGTTGCGTGCCTTTAGAGCTACGCATATCTAACTTTAAGCGACTGCTTAGGCTGCGCTTTCCGGCGGTGACTTGAAGAATGCTTTTATCTATGGTTAAAGTTTGTCCTATTGTGGCTTTAGGGCGTGTTAGGGTTAGCTTGACACTTTCACCTGGCCACGGTCGCCACTCAGGAAGCCAGTGATCTGCCTGGTTTTGATGATGTACAACTGGTATACCGCTACTTTCCATATGCCATATTGGACTAATATTTGCGCGCCATATTTCAGTCCATTGTTGTGTCATAGGTGCTGTTAGTGTGATGGCTTTACTTTTTGCTAATATTGAATGCCATTGGAGGCTACGTTGATTGGCGGTCATGTGTACTAGGGCATAGCCATTTTTACTGCGTATTTTGGCACTGGTAATGGATTCTCCGGTTAATAAGGGAACTTTTAAAGTGATGGCGGTTGCGTTGCGGCTGTTACGAATAACTTTTGTTTTAATATGCCAATCTAGTCCTAGTTGTAGGGTACGCTCAATTTGAATAAAGGCAGGTAAAACATTTGGACTCAGGGTTGCGAGCGCATTTTTTGGTTGCTCTGTAGTTGTTATCAAGGCAAAGTGTAGTTGGTTTTCAGCCGTACCATTTTCATGTAAACCTTCAATAGTCCACTTTGGGCCACTATAGGTAATATAGTGCGGTTTTAATGTTAAAGGTAGTGTGAAATTATTTTGTAAGGGGGGCGCACCTGTTAAGGTAATATCATGAACCCCTTTAGGTAAGGCAATCCATAAGAGACCTTGTTTATCCCGCATTATATTTTTGGCAGCTACCTTATTCACCATAATTTGATTCGGTAACCATTGTTTAAATTTTGCCGGCAACGGAACGGCAACTGTTTCTTGGGCGTGAATTTGTAAATTGATACTGAGCGTTTTTTGGGCAATATTAAGTTGCATGGTAGAAATTTGTGCACAATTGGGTATGCAATCGGGGGCTTTTAATAAACGCTGTTTTAATTCCTGTAATAAGTCAGGGTCGGGGGGATCAGCAAAAGCTGAGGCAGTAGGTAATACCAAGCAAGCTAATAAGCAAAAATTGATAGCGCCTTGAGGTAGCTTAAAGCGACCGTTTTTATTGATAATACCGAACATAAGTAAGCCTAATATTATAACAATCATGACTCTTAAACCGCTTAATATTAAATGCATTGCCGGGTTTATCAGCCAAAATTGGACTTGTTGCTGACTATCAACACTACCATTCCACGAGAGCGGAATAGTGCTCCATTGCCATTGTGGTAAGCCTGGGCCAGTTTGCAAGTTTGCATTGGGATCAATACGCTTAAAATTCATACTAGAATTTGCATAATAAGAGCTTGCCACTTGCTTGACTTTTCGGCTTTTATTTAGAGGGGCAGAACGCAGGACAGAAAGGTTTTCTATTTGCATATCGTCTGCACTTGTTATCGTTGCTTGTTGTGCATAGCTTGTATTAGCGTTGACATATTGCCAAGGTTTTTCAAGTTGTGGATACAAGCCTATTCTAATTTGGTTGATTAAAAAAGGAAGGCTGATCATAATGAGTACGAGCAAGCAAGTCGCGCGATAAAATTTGATAAAGCGTAACAAGTTATTTTGTGGCAGTACTTTGATTAAAGCGATAGCCGTAATAATATTAATCCAGATAAAGCGGGGGGCATCAGATTCATGCCAAATTAAAGCGAGTGTGATTAAGGCAAATAATCCCCAGTAATAATTCCATAAACGACCCACTGCCAAAGCTGTTACTAGCACTAAAAATAGATCTAGTAGTGTCCAGCGAGTCACCCAGCTGTTAGGCACATTATCAACTCCGCTTATTGCAAATACTTGCCAGCCTGGTGGTAAGTGTAGCGTTGCTTTGACATGATTAAATTTTTGTTGCCAACCTGTTGCTGCAATTGTACTTATATTGTGTTCCAAGCGGCTATCAGCTGTCAGTTGCAGATTACCTTTTCTAAGTTCAACGCCTTGGGTTTGTTTATTGGGGGCATAGGTAATAAGCTGTGTTTGTTGATTTAACGTAACATGACCTAGTTGTATTTCGGGTAAGCTATCTAAACGCCAGCCATGTGTCATTTGCCCTGTTATTTTGTCTTGTATGGTGTAGCCGGTTCCTGCAAAGTCGAGCCATAAATGACGATGAATAGATAAATTATTAGGTTCAGGGTCTGGGTCTCCACGTCTTATCAGTTTAAAGTGCATGTTATCACCTTGTTTAACGAGAAAGGCAGGTAGATTTCGCCATGTAGTTGGTACATTATTTTGACGCGGATCTATGCTGGTGACTTGTTCAATTTCTACCAGTCTTTGATAAGGTTTAGCTACAAAACTCCATATTTCTGATAGAGGCCAGTTGTCATCATTGATATTTAATTTGAGATTAAAAATTTGTGCGGTGCGGTGCGCGCTTAACTCAATTTGCCACCGGCCAGGGCGTACTTGAACCAATAAGCTACCATCGGGTTCTAATCTAGCAGGAAGTGGGCTGTCTAAATTAATCGGTGTAAAACCATCTAATAAAGCATATGGTAGTTTTATTTCACGTTGTTTACCGGAAACATCAAGCGATAAATGAGTAATGAGTTGTAGCGGAATGTCATCATAAACTTTTCGAAAGACTTGTAAGTTTAAATGGTCTGTTTGTTTAAGGGGGGTACCATGACCGGTATCGCTTGACTTTAACCAAAGTTGTTGGTTTTTTATCATCGGAAAAGGGATGGTTTTATTTAATACACTGACAGAGATAAGGCCTGTTTGACTTGGGATTGTTAAGCTGTCAGGTATTTGCGGCCAATAAAAATCACCTTGAATATGGTATGTTCCAGCATCTAGTTTGATGGTCGGTATGTTTTGATGGTTGATGACTATGGCGGGCTTATTGTTAACGCGAACATTCTGTGGCCAGTTTTTAGCATTCCCTGGGAGTTTTATATAACTTTGGGTATAAACTTGCCAATAGCTATCAAAATGTCCTTGTTGCTTTTGTAAGTCTAATATGAGTTTACTTGGCCATGCACAGGTTTTTTTTCGGTATTGATTGTAAAAAAAAGGGCAGTTATATTGAGGGGAGTCATAGAGTACCCAATCAACCCATGGTGCTAAGGGTTTTGGGATAGAGGTTGGGTTTGCGTAAACAGTTGGAAGAGTGAGACAAAAAAATAGTAAGCTTAAGCGCAACATTATAAACCCCTCATAAATCACATTGATATTGGATCCTAAATTTAGGATTGGTGTTTTTCTTCAATCATTTGGTCAATTAATGTCATAACAGTATCACTGGCAACTTCTGATTTTTCCATGTTGTCAATAATACTATTAAGTGTTTCAGCATCGTCAATCCAATTTTGCCGAGAAAATTGGTAGGCTTTTTGGGTAAAGTTATGTACCTCTTGATGAGGTGTGGCGAGCTGGGCATAAGCATGCGTATGACTAAATTGTTGCTGGCCAATCCCCTCATAATACCACTTACCTAAGCGACAACTGTGGTTGTCAACATTAATGGCATCTGCTTGTGCACAATTTTGTTCGTGTTCAATGGCGATATAACCATTTTGCTTATAAATAATATGATCCAATTTAGTTAATAGGCCAAATGATTTATCTTTGGCATAGGATATATAGATAATAGACTCTTTGGCTGAACTGGAAAGATCGGAAAATTGGCTTTTGAATGAATTGACTTGTTCCATGATGTCTTGTGATAAGTCGGCTGAAGAAGTTGCTTTAGTATGCATTTGATTAACCCGCTTATTAAAAGAATCTAAAGTACGTGATACTTCTAATGCAGCATTTTTAGTATGCTCAGAAAGGCTTTTAACCTCTTCGGCAACAACGGCAAAGCCGCGCCCATGTTCACCTGCTCGTGCTGCTTCAATGGAAGCATTCAAGGCTAATAAGTTCGTTTGGTCGGCAATGCCGGTAATCATGGATAATGAATCCGTTACTTTACGGCTGTCATCAATTAAAGCACTAATAACATCCGCAACAGAATGAATGGTGTCGTTAATGTTAGTCAGGGAGTGACTGATGGTATCAACGGTAGAAAGACTGGCATCAGCACTTTGTCCTGTGGCGTTGGAAATCTCTTCAACTTTCTGTAGTTGTTCGGTAATATTGATAAGATCGCTTTGGTTTGCTTTTAGGTTAGCTAATAAATTTGAAGTATTTAGTGTGTGTAGGCCAGCTGATAGTTTATTTTTAGTCATTAAAATATCATTACTTGCCATTAAGTGTAGTGCATTATTAATGTTGGTAGCTGATTGCTTAAGTAGACCCGGAAAGCCATCTGCCAAGACATAGCGTTCATAGTTACCTTTTGCCGCATAAGAAAAAGATGCATTAACTTCTTTAAAATAAGACTCGATAATATCTAATGTTTCATTAAGTTCCCAAGCAACCTTACCTAGTTCACCGAGCCCTTTAGTATTAGTAATACGGTGATACAATTCACCTTTGTTAGTTTTCAGTAGAACATCTTGAATTTTTGCCAGTACCTGAAGGTTTTTTTTTGCAGTAGAATGTATGAGAAGTGCAACAGTGATTAAAGCAATACATTGAATTAAGGTTAGCCAAGAGAAGCCGCTTAAGTAATATTGCGTTGCAAAAAGAGATAGGCTAAGAAAAATAATCGTACTGACAGCATAGATTACTTTTGACTTCAGAAAAGGAATATTCGCGTTTTGATTTTTCAGTGCAGACATCGTTAAATACCTTGAGGTTTATAAAGGTCTAAAACAAGCTTATTATAACTTTTGGCACCTGTTGATTTTACAACATCGGTTAAATAGGCTATGGATTTACTAGGAGCCTCTTTAGTAGAGGATTGCTTTTCGATAGCGAGCATTTCTCTATAGACAGGAGTCAAAATATTTAATGCAGACTCAGGCGGTTTACGTCTAACTGAGTAATAGCCTGTCAAAACACCATTTCTATCGTAGTCAGGAGTGATATTGGCAAATACCCAATAAAAGCCTCCATCAGCACAGAGATTTTTTGCAAAGCCAAAAAACTCATCCCCTGCTTTAAGAGTATCCCACATAAAACGAAAGACACCGCGAGGCATATCAGGGTGCCGAATGATATTATGCTGTACCCCTAAGAGCTCAGACTCAGGGAAGCCGCAAATATCCATAAAAATTCGGTTTGCATAAGTAATACGGCCAGTTTTATCGGTCTTGGAGACAATAAAGTCATTTTCGCCAAGCTTTCTTTCATGATGCGTAGGCGTAATAGATAGTTTCATATATATACTCTATATAAAGCGATGCATTGAAATCATTATGTAAGGGTAACCTATTTAGCATATCGGCTGAAGTGATAAATCTTTAATTATGGCGAATTTTAAAAAAATAAAAATAAAAAGTTGACGTATAATGAAGTGGATGTATAATAGCCTGCTCTTCAACGCTAACGCAATGAAGAGCAAGGTTTTCGGAATTGAAGCGAAGGGTGTTGTTTGTTCCTTC
>JALSIU010000337.1 GCA_026989715.1 Methylomonas sp. | reverse complement strand
TCAGCACAACCGACCAGGAAACCGGCTAACATAAAAAGGATAAGTTTTGATATTTTTTTCATTTGTTCAGTTTAATCTTTTAAAAAATAATAGCGGCCTGTAAGCTTTTAAATAATTAACTTACAGACCATTGGGGCTCACACCGCTTGAGTCATTATCATAAGTTCTGCATGACCAAGGCCGTAATGGCACTGGAAATAATCGCCGTCAGCACAACGGTCATTAATGTATTACAACTTTTAGCCGCTTCACGAAAAGGCTCCACCCCTTCGATAATTGCATTAGTTGCCTTTGTTTTACCATTATCTTCTATTAAATCATAATGAATCACATCCCCTACACGTGGACGACGGCTCATATTATTGAGCGATGAAATATGAATAAACACATCATCTTCTTTGTTACCGGTTTCTGTGCGGATAAAGCCAAATCCTCTGTCATCTTTCCAGGCTGCAATATTTCCGGTGTATGCTTGGTTAGCCATATATAAAACCTCTTTTTCGTCTTTTCGTTTTTAATCCGTTGTGCCAGGCCCCTGATGATAACGATATTGGGCGACAGGCACACCACCCAGCAAATGTTCTTTAATAATTCTATCCAATTTCTCGCTGGTAACATCATAATACCAGACTCCATCGGGTTGCACGCAAATAAGCGGCCCTGATTTGCAGGTACCAAAACAGGTGACACGACTACGCTTGACCCGCAAATCTCCAGAATTAAGCCCTGCTTGCTTAAATTTATCTTTTAGTAAATCATAGAGTGCTTGACCCTCACCATTTTGAGTACAACGCTCACCGATACAAACCGATAAGTGCCGCCTATAGTCCATCATTTTAGGTTTGATGATTTCAGTCATGTAAAGCTCCTGTGCTTGTTAATTGTTGCCATGCTTGCTGATAACTATCGAGTTGCGTACGACTAAACTCGCCCTGCTCTTTTATCAATAATAACCTAAAAACTAAATGCCCCGTTGCATCAATAAAATGAACCCCATAAGATTTATCTTTACGACTGGCAAAATAGGCATTCGCAACCTTACTCCAATTAATATGACAATGAAATGCATCCGTTTCAATATTTAACCAGTCGCCGCGTTGCTGAAAATCCTGAGCATGCAAGAATAGTTCCGTAACGGCACCCGCTTCTGCGCGCACAATGCCGCGCAGTTTACCCCACGCCTCGCACCGGCGAATAACCTCCGCTAATTTATCGGAGCATACTTGTGCGGCGCGGTGCTCTCCCGCATCATCACCGGCGGCAATGGCATTCAAGACCTCACCAACCGCTACATTAAAATAATCAGCAATTTTCTCTAGTGTTAAATTATCATTATCCTGTACATATTGACGCAAACAAGCATACCAACCTTCGAGCCCCATGGATAATGATACGCCTGCCTGTTCGCCCGCTTTCGCTTTTCCGGTCAAATGATTATATTTATTGGCATAACCTCGCGGTGTAATCATTAAAGATTCTTTAATAAAAGTGCTTGAATTACCAATTAATACCGTGGTTAACATACCAATATCACACTCAGCCATTGCATCTAGGCGCACTAATTGAATGTCCTGTCGCCGGCGATAGGCGGATTTAACGATTGCAACGGGTGTTGCCGCATCGCGGTACCGTAATAAAATCGTTTGCGCAGCAACAATTTGTTGAGTGCGCCGACCACTTTTCGGGTTATACAGTGCCACCACAAAATCAGCACGCGCGGCAGCTTCCAATCGACCGGCAATAACCGGCCAAGGCGTTAATAAATCGGATAGGGAAATAGAACAAAAATCATGTGTTAAGGGCGCACCCACTAATGAGGCACAAGCCGATAAAGCGGTACTGCCCGGTACAATTTCTATCTGAATATCAGCATTCGGTGTCCAACCTGCTTGCAATAGCACCTCATAAGTAGGGCCTGCCATACCGTAAACACCAATATCACCTGAAGAAATTAAGGCCACTGTTTTGCCCAATTTAGCTTGCTCATACGCCTCTATGCAACGATCAATTTCTTCGGTCATTCCTTTTCTAATCACCTCTTTGCCATCAAGCAAATCTTTGACTAATTTTATATAAGTCGTATAACCAATGACCACATCTGCCTCGGCAATCGCTGATTTTGCTTTATAAGTCATATGCTCTTCAGCGCCGGGGCCAAAGCCCACCAAGTATATCTTTCCACTCATGTATTTTTTCTCATTTGCGCAATGGAGACAGTGGCATTTTTGCCATCTGCACCCCGATATTTATATTTTTCAACTAATAAATCGCTCATATCTGTCGAGGCGGCTAAAATAGCGGCTGCTTCAGAGACAGAAGGTGTTCCCACATATTTTAGCACTACAGCAGATGGACTAGGGACAGGTACAACAGCCAGTTGTTCAGCGGTATAAAATTGCATGGGCAAAGCATATTTTGCCACTAATTGCTTAAAGGCCGGCTCATCTTGTTTTTTATCAATACTGGCAAATTTGACAATTTGCTCATGCGCTAACTCTTGAGTAGCCAAAGCCTGCGCAATCGCCTCCTCAACCGTCGCTAATGCCGTATGCCGGTCACAACCTAAACCTAAAACAACTTTCATTCCGGTACCCGATAGACGACAAGGCTTTCATGTAATTGTTGCCATAAAGCTTCAGGAATGGCTTGCTTAGTCACCCACAACACCGCTTTAAATTGACTTAAATCAACGGCTGCAAACTCATCAAATAATTGAATATTTTTAGGTAATGGCGTACTGCGTGTCCACCAATTTTTACTTCCTGCTTCTTGCACAAACGCAATGGGCTCTTCATTAACGACATGAGCAGAAACACGCGTGATATTTATTTTCGGCGCTTCCACTTGCCATCCCAATTCACGCCCTAAAATATCCACAGGAATGGTTTTGCTCACATCAGAAGCCGTCGTTAAAACAGGGGTTGCACCTAATAGAGTCGCCAAATTTTCTGCACAGGCATTTGCGCCCCCTACATGCCCGGAGAGCACAGGAATAACAAATTGCGCGGCATCATCTACGACAATAATGCCTGGGTCTTCCTCTTTAGATTTTAAAAATGGCGCAACTAATCGCACGACAGCACCTAAAGATACAAAAAAGACAATTTGGTCGTATTTTTTAAATAAATCTGCAATTTGCGCTTTAAAAGACCCTGCATAAAACTGAACGGCAGTATTATGCGCCAATAATTCTTGAAATTTTTCAGCGACCAAGATATCGGCTTCAGGCAGTTTTGCAGCTAATTGTGCAACTTGATTAGCACCATGTTTGGTAATGGCAACTAAAACCATTTTGGGTGAGGACATAATTTTACCAGGCTATAAAAAAGAATTTATTATAACCTAGTAAAACAGTAGGAAATAGAGCGCGTTAATAGGCTCTTATTTTATGCAGAGTGATGCTTAGTATTTAACTTCTTTTTCAATCACTGTTTCGCCATCAATGACTAATTTAGAAATACCGCCAACGGTTAAATGTAAGGTACATTCCGCTTTTTTAAAGCTATATTCTTCCTCAGTTTTTGAACTATCCCATGTTAAAGAAACAAAGGTTTGTTTATCCGTATCCGTAGAGGTTGGAAAATAGACCACATCGCCCGTTTTAGCTTTAATGGCTAATGGACATTTTCTGTTTGCCATGGTTTGCATCGCCGCAACCGCACGAATCATTGCAGCAGCTTCTTTTTGCTCATTGGTATCTTCTTTGTTAGAACCTACCATTAAAAAACCCATAGCAAAAACAGCTACAACGGCAGCCATTAATTTTTGCGTATTATTCATAATTATTCCTCTCTCTTTTTATTATTAAAAGCGTATTTACTTTTTCCGACAACCGCGGATAAGTTCCCCTCGCATTCTATGGGAATTATGCACCATTAGCAATGATAGATAATTGACTTTTTGACCTTTTAAACTTAGAACGTCATGCACAATACGCTCTTCACTAGAGCCTGCTTTTTCAATAAAGCAGGCTTTTGTTACTAAATCTGTACGTTCTAATAAACTGATTATATCATCAAGTAGCGGCTTCACTTTTAATAAAATCAAGGTATCAAAATCCAGTAACATTTTTTCAATCATTTCAATACCATAGCCTGCAGGAATAATGGCAACAGTATCATCGGTATCTGCCAAAGGCATTTTGGCACGGGCGGCGGCGGCATTAAAAGAGCTAACGCCGGCAATAGTTTCAATCTGTACACTATCATCTAAGCCTGCAACCGTTTTAGCCAAGTGCTGAAAAGTAGAGTAAGTAGAGGCATCGCCTTCTACCAAAAAAGCCACATCGCGCCCAGCGTGTAATTTTTCTACGACCAGGCTTGCCGCCTGTAACCAATATTTAGCCAGAATCTCGTGATCATGGGTCATCGGAAAAATCAGGGCAGTACTCTTTTCAGGCAATGCCAAGCCCGCAGCTAAAGCAATTTTTAGCGCGTAACTTTCCCCGTGCTTTTTTCTGACAGGGTAAGCCCAATCAGCACCCGAATGTAATAACTCCCAGCTTTTACGCGTAATCAAGCCTGGATCGCCCGGCCCTAAAGACACACCATATAATACGCCCGTCATGCAAGCTCTCCCTTTTGCGCACAGACAATCCACACGGGATTTTCCGCGCTCATTCTGTGCATATGTAAAATGGGCTGACTACGCGAGGCTTGTAATTGGGTAATATCCCAAGTCGCTCCCTCTTGCTTTAACGCCTCCACTGCGGTACCCAAGTTTTCGACTGTCACAAAATTCATCACTAAACAGCCCTGCACTTGCAACTTAACCAAGCACAATTTAATTAACTCCGCCAGTTCCCCACCTGAGCCTCCCACAAACACCGCATTCGGCGCAGGCCAGTGCTCCATTCCTAAAGGGGCTTTATTTTCTATTAAGCTGTAATTATGCAAACCAAAATGACGAGCATTATCCGCTGCAATCGCAGCATCAACAGCATTTTTTTCAATGGCGTAGACATGCCCTTGCCGACACAATTTTGCCGCTTCAATTCCTACCGACCCCGAACCGGCACCAATATCCCACACAATGCTATGTGTTGTTAATTGCATACGCGCCAAAGAAACCGCACGTACTTCACGTTTGGTAATTAAACCTTTTTCCGGCTTACGCTGTTTAAATTCGGCATCGGCATAGCCAAACAGTAATTCAGGCGACATACCCTGTTGCCGCGATAAAATCACCACATCATTGCCGGTAAAGGTTTGCTGTGCCAAATCAGCAAGCGTCCTATCCATAAAGATTTTTTCATCGGGGCATAATAAATTTTCGGCAACCTGCATGGTCAATAAGTCCTGCATGCCTTCTTGCACCAACATACGCGCAATCCGTGCCGGATTATTTTCAGGGCTGGTTAAAACAGCTAATTTATCGTTTTGATTAATGGCTTGCAATAAGGCATATAAACCATGTTCTGCTCCCGCACCGGTTTGCCATTCACCCGCATCTTTATTGTGTACCGAGCAAATTTTGGCATCTTGCCACGTCATGCCAAAACGCGCAAAAGCCAGCTGTATTGTGGACGTATTCGGCATTATCTCCAACTGTTCAATACCTAGCTTTTTACTTAAAAACCCGGCAATACCATGGCATAACGGGTCGCCCGTCGCTAACACAACCACTTTTTTTTGCTCATCCAACGCTTGGCTAATCCACTGCGGCACATGTGTTAACTTGCCGGTTAAGTCTTTTTGTTCAGCTTGCTCAATTTCGTCTGCAAATAAACGTAATACCCGCGCGGCAGCAATCACTATGCTTGCATTTTGTATCGCCTCCAAAGCAGGTGCCGTCAAACCGGCCACCCCATTATCCAACACCCCAATCACTTGACACCGGTTACGCATAATCTACCAATTTAACCCCTTCAAAATCACACATTAATATTCGATATGTAAACACATCAGGATAGCGCGTACTCAGTGTTTGTATCACTCGCGCACATAAGGCCTGATAAAACGCCGTGCCTAAGCCTATTTCTTCTAAACGCTCTCCTGCAAAACGCGCCGTTTCGGCTGCCGCAATATCCGCACAACACAACTCATCCGCCCCCACGGTAGCCGCAATCTCGGCTAATAACTGTGTATTCACAGGATTGCGCCGCGCATGCGTAATAATTTCCCCTTGCGCTATTTTGGTGAGCTTGCCCACCATGCCGCCAATGATAATTTGTTCTATGCCGGCTTGTTGCGCCGCATCTAAAGCAGGGCCGAGAAAGTCCCCCATTTGCACAAAACAAGCAGGATCTAAATTGGGTAATTCACGAATGGTAAATTTTTCAGTACGCCCACCGGTCGTTAAGACCACCGCCGTCTGCCCCTGGTTGGCCGCGACTTCCACCCCTTGTACGACACTCGCTCGAAATGCAGCCGTGGAATAAGGATGTACAATCCCCGTTGTTCCTAAAATAGAAATGCCATTTATAATACCCAAGCGATCATTTAAGGTTTTTTTGGCCATAGCCTGACCACCTGGTACCGAAATGGTGACTTCTAAACTATGCGTTGCCAATAAACTGCCTGCAACCTCACGGATATTGGCTTCAATATTTTTACGCGGTACCGGATTAATGGCAGGGCCGCCCACTTCTAGCCCCAAACCACGCATGGTAATCGTACCTACACCCTCGCCACCTTTTAACAGCACTTGGTTTTGCGTCTCACTCAGCAAACGGACATCGGCGGTTAAATGCGCACCATGCGTACAATCGGGGTCATCCCCTGCATCTTTGACAATCACGGCATGTGCATGTTTTTTAGTCAGCAAAGGTTCACAAACGGCAAAGGTCACACGCTGTCCATTAGGCAACAAAGACTCTACCTGTGTCGGTATTTCACCTGCTACCAGCCCCATACACGCAGCCCTTGCCGCAGCTGCCGCACAAGCACCGGTCGAGTAACCTTTACGCGTACCTTTTACTTTTTTGGGTGTCATATGTCAGCTATGCCAAACTATTTTTGTGCCTGTTCAGCCAACGCCAACAACGCATGAATAGCGGCAACCACTAAAGTAGAACCGCCTTTGCGACCCTGCGTTATTATCCAAGGAATCTCGTGCAATAAAGCCACCTCTTCTTTTGATTCCGCCGCCGAAACAAACCCTACCGGCATGCCCACGATTAAAGCAGGGCGTACGCCTTCTTCTTGAATCATACGCACCACTTCTAATAAGGCTGTCGGCGCATTGCCTACGGCAACAATGCCACTATCCAATAAACTTAACTGTTGCGCTTTACGCATTGCTTGCACCGCGCGTGTGCTGTTAACTGCTTTCGCGGCGGTAATCACATCTGTGTCGGAAATAAAATGATGCGTTTTAACCCCAAAATGACCTAGGCGCGGTTTGGATAAACCGACGCAAATCATTTCCACATCGGCCACAATATTAGCCCCTTGGCTGATAGCCTGTAAACCGGCACTGACTGCATTCGGATGAAACTGCACCAAACCATTAAATTCAAAATCGGCGGTTGCATGAATCATACGCCGTACAATATTCCATTGTGCATCGGTATAATCATGTTTGCCAACTTCCTGATCGACAATTGCAAAAGAATCATGTTCAATTTTTTGCCCTGCTTGGGTCATTTGTTCTGTAATGGTATTTTGTTGCATTATTTTTTCCAAAAATCTGCCGGTGATTGCGTCTATCATAGCAAAATAAAGCCCTATTGTAGTCTTGATAAAACAATGGCCATAAGATTTATACTTGCCTCTTTTAGCCTAAACCACTATTTTGCTATACTTAAATATACACGTTCACCCAACCTAATAACCCGCTTGTCTTTTAATGTGTCTGCCCTTAAAAACCAAACAAGCCCACTCACAAAAACAGAGACGACTATGACTAAAGGTAAGCTCTATATTATTTCAGCACCTTCAGGTGCAGGTAAGACCAGTTTAATCAAAAAACTCCTTCCAAGCGTTGAGCAATTGGTCGTTTCCATTTCGCATACGACACGGGCACAACGTCCTGCTGAAGTTAATGGTGTTGATTATTTTTTTACCTCACCGGCTAATTTTAAAACCATGCAAGCACAAGGTGAGTTTTTAGAATATGCCCAAGTGTTTGATAATTTTTATGGCACGGCACAAAGTTCTGTAGAAGAAAACCTAAACAAAGGGCTAGATGTCATTTTAGAAATCGATTGGCAAGGCGCGGAGCAAGTACGGCGTTTATTACCCGACGCTCTCTCTATTTTTATTTTGCCGCCATCTACAGACATTTTACGGGAGCGTTTACAAGGACGCGGCCAAGATGATGCAGCCACTATCAATCGACGTATGCAAGATGCCGTCACCGAAATGAGCCATTATGCCGAATATGATTATTTGGTCGTCAATGATGATTTTAATACCGCATTAACGGATTTAAAGGCGATTATTCTGAGTCAACGCCTAAGGATTGCACAACAACAGCAACAATTAAG
>JALSIU010000336.1 GCA_026989715.1 Methylomonas sp. | reverse complement strand
CCGGGTGCGTAAATCACGTTTGCGAATATTCCCCTGATACTGTTCCCCCATGCCATAAATAACCGTTGGATCAGTTTGCAGACGCATCCCCGTTTTTAACCTGCGAATAAAAACACCTGCAATAATAGGTCGCTCCGCAATATCACCCGTTTCTTTTTCAACAATAGAAGCTAAAATCAAGGCTTCATAGGCATTTTTTAAAGGTAAATTTGGCATTTTCGTCGCCCATTCTTGTTGCAAAACACCTTGCATTTTCTGATAAGCACGTTTAAGAATCGCTAAGTCAGTCGTGTACTTTTCAAACTGATACGTATCCGGAAAAAATAGGCCTTCAGGGTGTGAATATTGCATGGTGATTTTCTGCAAAACAGTGGTATCACTTAAACCTGTCGTGGTGTGCGTAATATGGGGATTTTCAGCTAAAGCAGTACGCATTTGTCTAAACGTCCAGCCTTCCGGAAAAGTAATTACATATTGTCGTGTTTTCCCACTGCTCAGTAATAATAAAAAAGCTTTCGGGGTCATACCAATAGGTAATTCGTATTCACCGGCTTTTAATTTATTAATTAAACCTTCTTGATAAGCTAAAAGCTTAAACCAGTGTTTATTAGCGGATAATTTTTGCTCATTTAAGGTCTGAATAATACGATGAAATGAACTGCCCTGACGAATATCAATAATAACAGGGGATTGAGTGACTAAAGGCGAGGTAATAAAAGCTTGATATTCAAACCATACCCAAGCTAATGTCATACTCAGGGCAAATAACAAACCGCCCGCTAAACGCATTAACATTTTTGCATTGTGCTGGCTTTATAGGCGGTAAAAGCCTGTTGCACCAATTGGGTAACAGCCCCTACTGAGTAAACTTTCTTTTCCAAAGTTTTGATTGGCCAAATGCCGATAAGTGAATTAGTTAAAAACAACTCATCTGCCGCCATCACAAAACCTCGTGATAATTCAAACTCTTGCACAGGTATCTTTTGTTGCAGAGCAAGTGATAAGACAATCTGACGAATGATCCCAACAATACCCGACAAGCCCAGTTTTGGTGTATATAGTACTCCGTCTTTTACCACAAATAAATTCGTCATAGTGCCTTCTATAACTTGCTCATGCAAGTTCAACATTAGGCCCTCTTGGTATTCATCTTGCCACTCTGCACGCGCAAGAACTTGTTCTAAACGATTATTATGCTTAAGCCCTGCTAAGACATCACTCAGCCCTAATCGAGTCGTACAAAAGCGTACATCAACACCTTGTGTGGCATAGCTTTCAGGATATTCAGGATAAGGATGTAAAGCAATAAAGCGAGTTGCCTGAACAAGCTCGGGCTGGCGATAGCCGCGCCCTCCCGTTCCCCGTGTCAGCATTAACTTTAACGCACCATGCGTACAATTTTTACTGACTTGAGCGATTTCCTCCAACAACAGAGCAGTCGGTGGATAAGGAATTTTCAAGGTACAACAGCCCGCTTTTAACCTTGCTAAGTGTTCTGTTAAAAAAACGGGCTGTCCTTGGATAATTTCAATTGTTTCAAACAAACCGTCACCATAATGTAAGCCTCGGTCTGTGACTGCAATTGTATTTTGCTGTTCGCCATTGACTAAAATCACCAGCAAACCTCATCATTTATTCGTAGCGTTTAAACACTAAGGTACCATTGGTACCACCAAAACCAAATGAATTAGACACAGCAATATCAATTTTCATGTCCCGTGCAGTATTGGGTACATAGTCCAAATCACACTCAGGATCTTGATTTTCTAAATTAATCGTCGGCGGCGCAATTTGATTTTTAATCGCCAAAGCACTTAAAACAGCTTCAATACCACCTGCAGCACCTAACATATGTCCAATCATTGATTTTGTTGAGCTAACAGCAACTTTATAAGCATGGTCACCTAAGGCCGTTTTCATGGCTTGTGTTTCACCGACATCACCTGCCGGAGTCGATGTACCATGTGCATTAATATAATCCACTTGATCTGCATTTAAACCGGCATCACGTAAAGCATTCTTCATGCAACGCGCAGCTCCTTCACCACCGACGGAAGGAGAGGTCATATGATAAGCATCGCCACTCATACCATAACCCACCACTTCAGCATAAATATTAGCACCACGTGCTAAGGCATGTTCCAATTCTTCCAACACAACAACACCCGCACCATCACTCAACACAAAGCCATCACGATCTTGATCCCAAGGTCGGCTGGCAGCTTGTGGGTCATCATTGCGGCGTGATAATGCTTTTGCAGAAGCAAAGCCACCCATTGCAGTTGGCGAGGTCGTACAACGCTCTGCACCGCCGGCAATCATCACATCTGCATCGCCATATTTAATAAGCCTAGCGGCATCGCCAATATTATGTGTCCCTGTTGTACAAGCTGTCACAATAGAAAAATTGGGACCTTTTAAGCCATATTTAATAGATAAGTTACCGGAAATCATATTAATGATATTTCCTGGTACAAAAAAAGGCGAAATACGACGTGGACCACTTTTAGAGTAGGTCGCATGGCAATCTTCGATGCCTGTTATCCCCCCTATCCCCGAACCAATTGCAACGCCAATTCTTTCTGCATTAGCATCCGTTATGTCTAAACCGGAATCTTCAATAGCCTGACTACCGGCAGCAATACCATATTGAATAAAGCCATCCATGCGCTTAGCATCTTTAGCGGCAATATACTGAGTCACATCAAAATCTCTGATAACCCCGCCAAATGTGGAAGCAAAAGCAGAAATATCAAAAGAATCAATCGGTGTTATACCGCTTTTTCCGTTGACAATTCCATCCCATGTTTCAGAAACAGTATTTGCAAGAGGCGTGATTGCGCCTAGTCCTGTAATAACAACGCGACGTGTACTCAATGGTGGATACCTGAATAGAAATAAAAAAAGAGAGGGGTCTTAATGGGCAATATGATATTACCCATTAATTTCAAACGCGCTAAGAAATTAGCTGTTTGCGTTAACGTAATCTATAGCTTGTTGTACGGTTGTGATTTTTTCAGCATCATCATCAGGAATTTCACATTCGAATTCTTCTTCCAAAGCCATAACTAATTCTACCGTATCAAGAGAATCAGCACCTAGATCGTCTACGAATGATGCATCGTTAGCAATATCTTCTTTAACACCTAATTGCTCAGCAACAATTTTCTTTACACGTTCTTCAATGTTACTCATATTATTTTTTCCTTAATGGATGTCGATTTATCTATACAACATCATTTTTTTATTATTAACTTCAATCCACTTATAGATGAATTCTATAAGCGGGGCAATTATACTTTAAAATTATGAAAATAACATAATTTTAAGCCATAAACATTCCACCATTCACATGCAGGGTTTCACCTGTAATGTAAGAAGCCCCTTCAGATGCTAAAAATGCAACCGCATGAGCAATTTCTTTTGCATCACCTAAGCGTCCTAACGGAATTCCAGATAATAACACTTGCTTATGCTCATCGGCTAATTCTCGTGTCATATCCGTATCAATAAAGCCTGGTGCAACCGTATTCACCGTAATCCCACGTAAACCTACCTCTTTCGCCATAGATTTAGCAAAGCCCACCATACCCGCTTTAGCAGCGGCATAGTTTGCTTGCCCAGCATTCCCTGTTGCGCCTACAACAGAAGCGATATTGATAATACGGCCAGACCTCGCTTTCATCATGCCTCTTAATACCGCCTTGCTCATTCTAAAAACAGAGCTTAAGTTGGTATTGATAATATCATCCCACTCGTCTTCTTTCATGCGCATCAACAAATTATCACGCGTAATGCCTGCATTATTGACTAAAACAGCAGGTGCGCCATATGCATCCACAATTTGCTGCATGACTTCGGCAATGGAGTCAGCATTAGCCACGTCCAATTTCATCCCCGTACCATTATCAGCCAAATAGGCAGAAATAGCACCTGCCCCCCCATCAGATGTGGCAGTTCCAATAATAAAAAAACCATCATCTGCTAATTTTTCGGCAATAGCACGGCCAATACCGCGGCTTGCCCCCGTTACTAAGGCTACTTTTTTAGTCATTAGAAAAATGCTCCAACAATTGAGTCAATGTTTCAGGGTTATGTACCGTAAAATGCTCGGCTGATTTTACAATACGCTTGTTCAGACCGAATAAAACTTTACCAGGCCCCATTTCGGCTATGGTCGTAACACCTTGCTCAGTCAGTGCATTTATCGTTTCTACCCAGCGTACCGGCTGAAATAACTGCTCTGTTAAAGCAAGACGCATTGCATCGGTATCAATATGCGCCTGCACATCAACATTATGCAATAATACCGCATCAGGCTTAGCAAAATGAATATCTTGCATTTTCACAGCGAGTTTTTCGGCGGCAGGTTTCATTAAAGCACAATGTGACGGCACACTGACCGGTAATTTAACCGCGCGTTTTGCACCGGCTTCTTTTGCCGCCGGCATTGCCCTATCAATTGCAGTATGACTACCTGCGATGACTACCTGCCCTGGTGAGTTAAAATTTACCGCGGCACAGACTTCGCCTTGTGCCGCATCAGCACAGACCTGAATCACTTGCTCATCCGTTAAACCCAAAATGGCAGCCATTGCTCCCGTACCCGCAGGCACAGCTTCTTGCATATAACGCCCTCTTTCTGCAACCAACGCAACGGCATCTTTAAAATCTAAGGCACCTGCACATACTAAAGCGGTATATTCCCCCAAACTATGCCCTGCCATAAAGGCTGGCCTGACTTCCGATTCAGCACACCACACTCTCCATAACGCAACCCCTGCCACTAACATTGCCGGTTGCGTATTATGGGTTTGATTTAATTCTTCAGCAGGCCCTTCTGTTACCATTTGCCATAAATCAACACCTAAAACAGCGGATGCTTCAGCAAAAGTTGCTTTAATATCCGGGTATATAACGGCTAATTCCGTCATCATCCCTACAGATTGCGAGCCTTGCCCTGGAAAAACAAAAACAAGCTGCTTATTTTGTTCACTCATAAATAACCTTCTAATACCTAATGAGTGCAGAACCCCATGTAAAGCCCGCACCAAATGCTTCCAATAAAACCACATGCCCACGTTGAATTCGTCCATCTCTTACTGCTTCATTAAAAGCAAGCAAGACAGAGGCAGAAGACGTGTTACCTTGCTCTTGCAAAGTCACCACGACATGATCCATCGACATTTTTAATTTTTTTGCCGTAGCAGCAATAATACGAATATTTGCCTGATGCGGCACCAGCCAGTCAATATCGGACTTTTGCATATTATTAGCCGCTAAAGTTTCATCAACAATACGCCCTAAAGTATTGACTGCCACTTTAAAGACTTCATTTCCCTTCATGGAAATATAACCAGCCACATCCGGCTCACCTAATGCTTGCGGATTAGGGCATTTTAATAAATCTTCAAAACGACCGTCGGAATGAATATGGGTTGATAAAATACCTTCTTGTTCTGCAGCTTGTAATAAAACAGCGCCGGCTCCATCACCAAATAAAATACAAGTTCCTCTATCTGTCCAGTCAACAATACGCGAACAAATTTCAGCCCCCACAACCAAAACGGTCTTCGCTGCCCCTGATTTGATATATTGATTTGCCATGTCCAAACCAAAAATTGAACCTGAACAGGCGGCTTGTATATCAAAAGCAACACATTTTTTTATACCCAAGCGATGTTGCAACATACAGCCGGTACTTGGGTAAACATTATCGGGGGTGCCGGTGGCCACTATAATCAAATCAATTTCTTCAGCTGCAATCGCTGCCATTTCAATGGCTTGCCGCGCCGCAATCTCTGCCATACTCGACGCTGTTTCATGTGCAGCCGCTATACGCCGACTGGTAATGCCGGTACGCTCAAAAATCCAGCTATCTGAAGTATCAACCGTTTTGGAAATATCTTCATTCGTTTTAATTTCAGCCGGTAAATACCCGCCCGTCCCTATTACTCGCGCATAAACTGTCATACGTTTTCTCTCCTACTTAGAGCGTGCTCTACCTGTTCACTAATTTTTTGAATGACATTTTTTTCAACTTCTACTTCAGCGACATGAATAGCCGTTTTAAACGCAAGCGCATCTGCACCACCATGACTTTTTATCACAAGCCCTTTCAAACCCAGAAAACTTGCGCCATTATGCAGCCTTGGGTCTATCCTATCTTTAATGGCTTTTAAGACAGGGTAAGCCATTAATGCAACCACTTTAGTCAAAGCGTTCTTAGCAAAAGACTCCTTCATAATCGATGTAATCATTTTTGCCGCGCCTTCGATAGACTTCAATGCAATATTCCCCACAAAGCCATCACACACAATCAAATCAACCTTTTCATCCCCTGCATTCAAGGAGTTGCCTTCGACATAACCGATATAATTGAGATGTGAATTTTCCAATAATTTAGCAGCAGATTTGACTTGTTCATTACCTTTGGTATCTTCCTCACCGATATTAAGTAGGCCTACCTTAGGTGATGCCGTATTTTCCAGAGCTTTTACAACCTCAGTTCCCATCACTGCAAATTGAAATAAATTTTCTGCCGAACTGTCAACATTAGCCCCCAAATCCAACACATGTGTATGCCCAAAAATAGAGGGCATCGATGACATAATAGCTGGCCTGTCAATCCCAGGCATCATTTTCAAAACAAACCGAGCCGTTGCCATTAATGCACCCGTATTACCCGCACTCACACAGGCATCAGCGCGGCCTTCGCGCACCAAATTAATGGCCACACGCATAGAAGAATCTTTTTTGTTTTTTAACGCTTTTGCAGGTGATTCATCCATTGCGACACACTGTGAAGCATGCTGAATAGACAAACGATCTTTAAATTCAAGCAAACCTTGTTCAAGTAACGGCATTAATACCTGCTCATCACCCACTAGGATAAGTTGTAAATTAGGATTGTTACGCAAACAATCCAATGCAGCAGGGATAGTGGTACGGGTACCATGATCGCCGCCCATAGCATCAATTGAAATTATCAAACTCACGTCAACAAAAACTCCAAAAGCTCTTATAAAAAAGCCGGACATAAAGCCCGGCTTTCAAAATTGATTAAACGTTAAGACTGCACAATAATCGCACAAGCAAAATCAACTTAATCTTCGTCACTCGCTACAATTTGGCGACCTTTGAAAAAACCATCAGGAGTCACATGATGACGTAAATGAGTTTCACCCGTTGTAGGGTCTTGAGACAGTGTTTTTGCTGTTAATGAATCATGCGAACGACGCTGTCCACGTCTTGAACGAGTTACTTTGCTTTTTTGTACGGCCATTATTGGTCTCCGGTAATTTTTAGTTTAGCTAAAACAGAAAAAGGGTTGTCAGGCTCTTGTTCTTCTATCTGAGGCTCAGGGAGCTTTTCAGTTGATGTAAATTGAAAGCATTCATTTGCATGCCTAGGGTAATCAGGTAATGCAATAATTACTTCATCCTCAATAATGGCAGGTAAAGACATTTTATTGTCTTCAACCATCATAGGTTCAAAACCTTCCTCTAAACGATCAGCTTGCTCTATGCTTTGCACCATGCCTATCTTGACGGTCTTATCGACAAACCAGTCAAGGGGTTGCATACAACTTTGACACGTTAAATTCAAATGCCCCTTAATGCGCCCTTCAATAATAGGAACTTTACCGCCCTTATAAAATTGCAAATCAACTTGCAATTCCCCTTCTTGATTAAAAAGAAAATCACTAAGTCTATCTAACCGTTGCAAGCCTAGCATGCCTACTATATGGCTGCGCCTTTCAGCGAATACAACGGGATCTATAAGTTCTGGTAATTGATCTGACATAACTATGCAATAATAGCGGTATTTATAGCTTTCTGTCAATTTAATTATTATGCAAACCAATAGCCTAGTCTTAGCATCCGGTTCAAAATACCGCAAAGCATTATTAGAAAAGCTGAATTTGCGCTTTATCTGCGCTCAACCCAATATTGATGAAAACATAAAAGGGCAGGAGTTACCCACAGAATTAGCCGTGCGCTTGGCAGAAGAAAAAGCAAGAGCACTTGCCACAAGCTACCCTAATCATTTTATTATTGGCTCAGACCAAGTAGCAATGGTCGATAAAACACAACTGCATAAACCTGGCCATAAACAAGCGGCAATTGAGCAATTATTGCTCTGTTCAGGCAAGCAGGTAAAATTTTACACCAGTGTCTGCGTATTAGATACAACAAATAACCAGCTTAGGAGTGCCTTAGATATTTGCACCGTTTACTTTAAAAATTTAACCACACCACAAATAAACCACTACATTAATATCGAACAACCCTATCATTGCGCTGGAAGCTTTAAATCAGAAGGTTTAGGCATCGCCCTATTTGAACGCATTGCAGGTGATGACCCTAATGCTCTAGTAGGATTGCCTTTAATTAAACTGATTCAACTACTGCAAGCATTTGACATAGAA
>JALSIU010000335.1 GCA_026989715.1 Methylomonas sp. | reverse complement strand
GATAAATACGAGTATTATCAAGGAGACGTTTTTGCCATGGGAGGCGCTCGCCGTGAACATGTTGTGGTAGCAGGTAATTTTTTTGCCACTTTAAAACAGCACTTACGCGGTACGCCCTGTCAAGCGTATATTTCTGATATGAAATTGCGTATAGAGTCAGTCGATGCCTATTTTTTTCCTGATGTGATGGTGTCGTGTAGTACGCAAGACCAGCAAGCTGAGCAATTTTTAACGAGCCCTACGCTGATTGTCGAAGTTTTATCGGATTCAACCGAGGCATTTGATCGGGGAGCTAAGTTTGCAGCTTACCGACAGTTGCCTAGCTTAAAAGAATACATCTTAGTTGATATTAAGGCACAACGTGTTGAGAGTTATCGGCGTACTGAGGCAGAGGATTGGTTATTGCATATTTCAGAGGGCAATGTTACTTGTGATATTGTTAGCTTAGAATTTGCTATTGAGTTGGTGGATATTTTTGAAGGTATTGCTGTGCATCAGCAGTGATTAAAATAAATAAAGGAGTGTGTAGTGAAGACTGATCCTTGTACTTATGTAATTTTCGGTGCGACAGGAAACCTGGCGCGTATTAAATTAATTCCTGCCTTATATCATCTTGATATTGAAGGCCGTTTGGATGATGAAACTAAAATTATCGCCATTGGTCGTCGTGATTGGGATAATGCAAAATGGATTTCTGAAGTGCATGAAATGCTGGAAGCGAAGGCACGAGGCGGGATTGATGAAGAAGTGTTTCAGCGTTTTATTGGTCGCCTGCATTATCATAAAGGTGATATGCAACAAGCTGAATGTTATGGCAGTTTGGCACAGTTGTTAGCCGATACTCAGGTATTTCCACAGAATATTGCTTTTTATTTGGCAATTAACCCTTCTGATTTTAGTCATGTTATCCAGCACTTAAGTGAGCCTAATAAGCTATTAGAAGAGCACCAATTCTGGCGTAGAGTAGTGATTGAAAAGCCATTTGGTACTGATTTGGAAAGCTCGCGTTCTTTGCAAAATAAAATTAGCCAGTATTTACGTGAAGAGCAAATTTATCGTATCGACCATTATTTAGGCAAAGGTATGGTGCAAAATGTATTGGTTTATCGTTTTGCTAATGCGATGCTAGAGCCATTATGGAACCGGAATTATATTGACCATATTCAAATTACGCATTCTGAGCAGTTAGGAATTGGTAGTCGTGGTGGCTATTATGACCATACAGGGGCGATGCGTGATATGTTGCAAAGCCATTTATTGCAATTATTAACATTGGTCGCAATGGAGCCGCCTGTTTCTATGGAAGCAGAAGATTTGCGTGATGAAAAAGTTAAAGTCTTAAAATCCATTCGCCCTATTCCTGAAGAGGCGGTGCATGCACATGCCTTTCGGGCACAGTATTCGCCCGGCAATATTAATGGTGAGGAAGTAAATGGTTATTTGCAGGAAGAGGGGATTCCTGAAGATAGTGTCACCGAGACTTATGCTGCCATGAAATTATATGTCGATAATTGGCGTTGGCGTGGTGTGCCGTTTTATATGCGTACCGGTAAACGTATGGCAAAAGCACAATCAAGCATTTCGATTTGTTTTCGGCACGCCCCTTCGCAATTATTTGGCCATACACACGCGAAAAAGATTAAACAAAACTGGTTATTGCTAGGGATTCAGCCGGAAGAATGTATTCGTATGGAGATGACCGTTAAAGTGCCTGGCTTAGAAATGGATACCCGCGTGAGTAACCTGAATGCCAGTTTTCGTAATGAGGATGAAGCTCCCTCTGATGCTTATGAAGATTTATTGCTAGATGTTATTAAAGGGGATCGCTCGCTCTTTTTGCGCTATGACGAAGTAGAATATGCGTGGAAAATTGTTGATCCGATTATTAATAAATGGGCGGTGGATCGTGATTATATCGAAACGTATCCGGCAGGATCGTGGGGCCCAAATGAACGCCGTTTATTTGAAAAAGAAAGCCAGCATTGGCGTAATACTTTACAGGAAGAAAAATGACACAAATTGTAAATTGGAAACCTTATGATTCGATTGACGCACTAGCAGAAGCCGCTTGCCAGCGGGTTGTTGATGCTGCCGCCAAAGCGATTGCCGCAAATGGCGCGTTTAAACTTGTGCTAGCAGGCGGCACTGCACCGGTGAAAGCCTATCAATTATTGGCCGGCAAACAAGAAGATTGGAGTAAATGGCATATTTATTATGGTGATGAGCGTTGTTTGCCTGTAGATGATGCTGAGCGTAATAGCTTAGTGGCTGAGCAAAAATGGTTAGATTTAGTGGCTATCCCTAAAAATCAAATTCACCGCATTCCTGCTGAATTAGGGGCAGAAGCGGGTGCTGCGGCATATGCTGATGAGGTGGCAAATGCCGGAACATTTGATTTGGTTTTATTAGGTATGGGAGAAGATGGTCATACCGCCAGTTTATTTCCGGGGCATGTGCATAATTTAGATGAACTAACGCATGCGGTACATAACTCACCTAAGCCGCCCTCTGATCGTGTTTCAATGAGCGCCAAAGCCTTAAGTAATACGGCGGAATTGATTTTTATTGTGTCCGGCGCTAAGCATGATGCCTTGGCAGCATGGAAAAATAAGGAAGATCTACCGGTCACACACTTGTGTCCTGCTACAGGTGTTGATGTGTTGTTGTGCGTGTAATATAAAAATATAACCGTCCCTACGTTTTCGCGTGGGGATGTCGTAAAGGTACTTTGGTACCCATTCTCGGAAATGCATTTAAAAATTAATATTGAGTATGCTTGCCAATTGTTATGGTGGCGTAATCTGTTATGTATTTTCGGTAAAATAATAAGAATAAATAAATTTACTAGAGGAGTAAAAAATGA
Organism: Methylomonas sp.; assembly: GCA_026989715.1. Lineage (GTDB taxonomy): Bacteria > Pseudomonadota > Gammaproteobacteria > Methylococcales > Methylomonadaceae > Methyloprofundus. The sequence continues at coordinate 5,680 of JALSIU010000335.1, read as the reverse complement.
AAGCCTGTGAGTCATCACAAACGAAAGAGGAACATCGCGTCAATATTGGTTGTAATCATAATAGTTTGCCTGTGTGGCGGCGTGCTATCGGCTTAATGTTGGTGTATTTGCCGATTCTCACTTGGCCTTTTGTGCTGATTAGTGCTTTATTATCGTATTACCATTTAAAAATGGTAGGGGCTGATAATTTAAAAACTTTATTTGATTTTTTACCCAAACGTGAAACGCATCGCTATAACCTGAAAAATCAAATTACGATGGATGGCACGTTTTCTTTAAGTCTTGCTAAAACGAGACTTTATTGGATTTTGAACTGCACTTGGTACTGTCCTGTTAGTGTTGGGCTTTTTGAATGGCATGCGTATTTGGTAAAAGTGATTGAAAACTGGTGGTGTCCGTTCACACATGGCAATAAAGAAGGTTACGCTAATGCTAAAATTGATCAATCTTTCTGGCATATTTACCCTGAAGATAAAGTAAAATTACATGAAGATGATCGAGAAAACCCCATTTGGAATAATCAATGCAGTGGTTGTCACAGTACTAATGCTGAGGCAGATGAAAAATAAATTAAGCAGGGTTTCCTTGTTAAGATAATGTGTTATGGCTTGCTTTATCTTTCAGTGTATTTGTAATAATATTGAGTCTGTTAAGATATTAAGAGCGAGGCTGAAATATGAGTAATTGTTGTAGCGACCCTACTGAAATTCCTAAAGTAGACCCTCGGGATTTGGTGCGTGAACAAGCGCGTTATGGTGATTTACTGCGTGAATTATTTACCGGTGACCCTGAAAAGTTAATGTTGCATGAGTTGCATGAGGCGAGTACTTATTTAAGAGAGTTGGCGGCATTACGAGCGCATTATCCGTCGGTGCGCCTTGCCGCCATTGCATTATTGGAGCAATCTAGTGTTTCCGTGCTGCAACGCATCATTGATAAAAGCGAGGCTGAGATAGCTGCGGCGGCTACAGCTAGGTTGCAAAAATTACAATGATTAAGCTGATTATTACCGGCGGTACTATTGATAAGCAATACAATGAACTCAGTGGTGAGCTGGTTTTTTTGCAAACGCATATTCCGCAAATGTTACAGCAAGCGCGGTGTACACTTGATATTGATATGCAGGTACTGATGCTTAAAGATAGTTTGGATATGCAAGAAGTTGATAGAGAAGCTATTTATCAAGCGTGTCTTGCAACAGGTGTACAACAACTTGTTGTGACGCATGGGACGGATACTATGGTAGAGACGGCACGGTATCTTGCCGCTAAATTGACTGATAAACGTGTTGTTTTAGTCGGGGCGATGTTGCCATATACGATTAGCGGCTCTGATGCCTTATTTAATTTAGGGTGTGCTGTGACCGCTGTACAATTATTACCTGCCGGTATTTATTTGAGCATGAATGGCAAGGCATTTAAATGGGATAATGTCCGTAAAGATACGAAAATAGGGCAGTTTGTTGTTAAATAATGGCTTAATTATCAAATGACATGAGGCCTAAAAAAGTCGTCCTATCTATACTAAACCCTGCAGCATTTTTATGGCCACCACCACCTAAAGTGCGTGCCAATTCAGATACATCAAATTCACCGATAGAACGTAAGCCACACTCATAGCATTGGCGTTTGCCGTGATAAAAATAAGTTAAACCAAATGTGCCGGATTTTTCCGCTAAGGCATGCCCCAAATCACTGGCAAACATGGGGGGCGCATTGACTGCCAAGCCTGTGTAATCCTTAAGTTTAATCGCATGGCGTGTTTTGAGTAAACGGCTGATATTTAATTGTTGTTGCTTTAACAGTATTTTGCCTTCACGGCGCAATGTCCCTAGTTTTAGGTTTGCAAAGGCGGAAAAATGTATAGGTAAGTGCAAATATAGAGCTTTGCAGATAGCCTCTGTATCTGGCATTTGGTGTCGCCATAAATCATGGTCTTCAATATGTTGCAATAAAATGGGGGGCGTGGTGTCACCTTGAAAATATTGCCATGCAATAAGGCAGCCACTATGTTCTTGGATAAAATGAAACTCCAGATTAGTGGGAATATCTGCCCGCTTGCGGTAATTTGCAAAATCATTTTGGGCACTGATATGATGATCTAAAACAATAATTTTACTGGCTTTGGTGGCTGCGCTAACTAACTCGGTGATGGGGTAGCAAAAATCAACAATATATAATTTCATGCCCGCAGTAAATTGAGGCAAGGGAGTATGGTGACGTACCGCTTGATAATGCGCTGTGTGTCCCAGTTTTTTCCAAGCAGCCCAAGCCGATGCAAAGCCATCCATACAATCGGCATGATAAAGTACTAAAATATTTTTTTGTTTTTTTTGGGGCATCGTTAGGTATGAGATGGCAAGTGCATTGCAGGCATTATTTACTGATGTTACGCACAATCCAGATAGAATGCGAGTTGTAGCAAATCAAAAAATATAAGTTATTGATTCATATTAATCGGTGCGTAACATCAGTTATTTATAAAGTTTACTTTGCATCAGATATAAGCGTACATTAAATTCTAGTTGATAATGAGTCCCCATACTGATAATGCAAAGTACTAGATTATTATGCAAGATTGTTAATGCATTTAATAGCTAAGATAAGCTATTTCTCTATTTTTTAAGTATATTTACAGAAAACTTTTGCCATTTCGTGACTATCTTGCGTTATGATGAACACAATGTATGTCGTTTACATACACTTTATTGAGATATTATTGTTAAATTTATGAGCGAAAACTCTGAAAATGGCCTAGATTATAGTGCCGTTATTGATCCATATGCCCAACGTGAGGCAGCAAAGTATGAACAGCCTATTCCTAGCCGCGAGCTAATATTAGAGCTGATTGAAAAAACAGGGCGGCCGGTAGGGCGCAAATATATTGCCGAGGCTTTCGCGCTGGCATCGGATGAGCAATTAGAAGCTTTACGACGACGTATGCGCGCCATGGAGCGGGATGGCCAAGTATTGTTTAATCGCCGCCAACAATACTGTTTGGTTGATAACCAAGATTTAGTGCCGGGTCGTATTTTAAGTTATGCGGATGGTTTTGGTTTTTTACAGCCTGAAGATGGCAGTGATGATTTATTTATTTCGCCGCGTGAAATGCGCCGAGTATTACATAATGATCGCGCCTTAGTGCGAGTGTCCGGCTTTGATCGCAAAGGCCGGCGTGAAGGTAAAATTGTTGAAGTTTTAGAGCGAAATACTAAAGAAGTCGTTGGTCGTTTTGTCAAAGAACATGGCGTACAATTTGTGCAGCCTGATAATAAAAAAATTACCCAAAATATTCTGATTCCAAAAGGTAAGGCCAAAGGGGCTAAAAAAGGTCAAATGGTGGTAGCAACCATTATTGAACAACCAACTATGCGCAGTCAGCCGATTGGTGAAATTGCAGAAGTATTGGGATCGCATATGGCACCTGGAATGGAAATTGATGTTGCCATTCGTACTTATGAATTACCTAATGTCTGGCCTGACAAAGTTTTGCAACAAACCAAGTCGTTTAAAAAGGAGGTTGCCGAGGAGGCTAAACAAGGGCGAGTTGATTTACGTGATGTGCCATTAGTGACGATTGATGGAGAAGATGCACGTGATTTTGACGATGCCGTTTTTTGCAGTAAAACGCCCAAAGGCTGGAAACTATTGGTCGCGATTGCTGATGTGTCACATTATGTGCAGCCTGGTAGTGCATTGGATTTGGAGGCTAAAAATCGTAGTACTTCAGTCTATTTTCCTGAGCAAGTTATTCCCATGTTGCCGGAAGTGTTATCGAATGGCCTTTGTTCTATTAATCCTAATGAAGACCGCTTGTGTATGGTCTGTGAGATGGTTATCAATGAACAAGGGCAGGTTATTCGTTCACGTTTTTTTGATGCGGTTATGCGCTCGCATGCGCGGCTCACTTATAATAAAGTAGCCGCTATATTGGAAGACGGGGATAAGAAGTTACGCAAAAAATATAAGGAAGTGGTGCCGCATTTAGAACAAATGTATGCCTTGTATCAAGCTATGCGTGGTCAAAGGGAGTTGCGTGGTGCAATGGATTTTGATACGCAAGAAACGCAAATTATTTTTGGCACTGACCGTAAAATAGAGAAAATTATTCCTACGCAACGCAATGATGCGCATAAATTGATTGAAGAGTTTATGATTGCCGCAAATAGTGCTGCGGCGCGTTTTTTGAATCGTAAAAAAATGCCGCGCTTATTGCGTATTCATGAAGGTCCCTCTGAAGATAAAATTAAGGCGTTAAAAACCTTTTTAGGAGAAGTGGGGTTGTATATGGGCGGGGGTGATAAGCCGACTCCTGCTGATTATATGCAGTTAACCAATCAAATCAAAGGCCGTCCGGATGCGCATTTGATTCAAACGGTTTTATTGCGTTCAATGTCTCAGGCAGTTTATAGCCCTGAACAAAAAGGCCATTTTGGTTTGGCTTTGGAAGCTTATACGCATTTTACCTCTCCTATTCGGCGTTATCCTGATTTAATGATACATCGCGCCATTCGGCATTGTTTGCAAGGTAAACCACCTGAGAGTTTTTATTGTGGTTTTCCGGAAATGGCAACCTTGGGTGAGCATTGCTCTTCTAATGAGCGTCGTGCTGATGAGGCAACGCGTGATGTGGTTAACTGGCTTAAATGTGAATTTATGCAGGATAAAATTGGCGAGTCCTTTGCAGGTGTTATTTCGGCGGTTACAGGCTTTGGTTTTTTTGTGGAGTTAGCCGATTTATATGTGGAAGGTTTGGTTCATGTGACTGGTTTGGGGCAGGATTTTTTCAAATTTGACCCAGTCAGTCATCAATTGAAAGGTGAGCGTACCGGTAAAACTTATCGCTTAGGTGATAGTGTTAATGTGGTTGTGGCTGGCGTTAATCTGGATGATAAGAAAATTGACTTTGACCTATTGGGGCAACAACAGAAGCCGGCTCGGCGACGCACAACTCCAATTCAACCTGATACTCCTCCAATAAAAGTCAAGAAAAAAGCTAAGCCTGGTAAAGTAGAGAAAAAAAGTAAGCATAAGCACAGCAAGGCAAAGAAAAAGGTAAAAGTGCATAAAAAGGGACATAAATGAGTTTAGCAAAAGTTTTTGGTGTGCATGCGGCGCAGTCGGCATTGGATTATTCACCTAAAAAAATTAACCAGGCTTGGGTGGATCAAAAACGTCAAGATGAACGCTTACTATCTTTGGTGAAAGGGTTGCAGAAACGCAATATCAGCATTGAAAAAGCGGATCGTAAAAAACTGGATAACTTGGCTAAGGGTGGCAATCATCAAGGTATCGTTTTAGAAGTGGAAATGCCTACGGTACATTCGGAGAGTGAGCTTAAGTCAGTTGTGACAAGTAGTGCTCAAATGCCATTTTGGTTGATTTTAGACCATGTGCAAGACCCCCATAATTTGGGTGCCTGTTTAAGAACCGCTGATGCGGCAGGTGTGCAAGGTATTATTGTTACTAAAGACCAAGCTGTCGGGATTACGCCGGCGGTGTGTAAGGTGGCTAGTGGCGCGGCAGAGACGGTACCTGTTTATCAAGTCACCAATTTAAGTCGTACCATTGTATGGTTAAAAGAGCAGGGAATTTGGATTGCAGGGGCTGCAGGTGAAGCGGATCAAGATATTTATGCAATGGATGTGAATATGCCCTTAGCTTTAGTGATGGGGGCAGAG
>JALSIU010000334.1 GCA_026989715.1 Methylomonas sp. | reverse complement strand
GCTGCTTTGAGTCAAGAAAAGTAAAGGCAGAGCGTATGAGAGATAAACTTCATACGACGCAGCTTGCTAAAAAAACAGGCTACCTTTAATGAGGCAGTCAACAATGATACGGTATAGTCAACCTTGACTATATAAAATTTTTTAAATTAAAAGAGGACTAATGACATGACTGAAAACTGGATTGCACCTTCTATTCTTTCAGCTGATTTTGCTAAATTGGGCGAAGAAGTTGATAATGTTTTAGCGGCAGGCGCAGATGTTGTTCATTTTGATGTAATGGATAATCATTTTGTACCGAATTTGACCATTGGGCCATTAGTCTGTGATGCACTGAGAAAGCATGGCGTGACCGCGCCAATTGATGTGCATTTAATGATTGAGCCTGTTGACCGCATTATCCCTGATTTTGCAAAAGCCGGGGCAAGCATGATTACGTTTCACCCTGAAGCCTCAGTACATATTGACCGGTCTTTACAAATGATTCGTGATTTAGGTTGTAAATCAGGCTTAGTCTTTAACCCTGGTACGCCTTTGCATTATCTTGACTATGTGATGGATAAAGTCGATATTATTCTATTGATGTCAGTTAACCCCGGTTTTGGTGGGCAATCCTTTATTCCTGCCACACTAGATAAATTACGTGAAGCAAAAAAACGTATCGATGATAGTGGTTTTGATATTCGCCTAGAAATTGATGGTGGTGTTAAGGTTGATAATATTCGCGAAATTAAAGCGGCCGGTGCAGATATGTTTGTTGCAGGCTCTGCTATTTTTAATCAACCGGACTACAAAAAAGTCATTGATGAAATGCGTGCAGAACTCGCAAAAGCATAGTGATTTTAAGCGATGGATTTATGGCAAGCTTATCAGTGCATTAGATACGCTTCGCTATAAATTGGTTTTTATATCGATGAAGACTCATAGTCGTATAAAAAATAATCAACTAGGAAAGTATTTATGACACAAGATGAAAGTAAACGTTTAGCTGCAGAAGCTGCTTTGCCCTATATTAAAAATGTCTCTATTTTAGGGGTAGGTACCGGTTCTACGGTGAATCACTTTATTGATTGTTTGGCTGATTTTAACCTGACAAATGATATTAAAGGCGCGGTTTCTAGCTCTATTGCTACGACGGAAAGACTGAAAAAAATCGGTATTCCGGTGATGGAGTTAAGCGAGTCCGGCAATTTAGAAGTTTATGTTGATGGCGCGGATGAGGTCAACCCATTAAAGCAGCTGATTAAAGGTGGCGGTGGAGCTTTAACGCGTGAAAAGATTATTGCCGGTGCGAGTAAAGAGTTTGTTTGTATCGTTGATGAAAGTAAAGTCGTGAAGGTGTTAGGCGATTTTCCTCTGCCTATCGAAGTAATTCCTATGGCGCGTAGCTATGTGGCACGTGAGATTGTTAAATTAGGCGGGCAACCTATTTGGCGTGAGAATTATATTACCGATAATGGTTGTGAAATTATTGATGTGCATAATATGGAAATTATGGAGCCTTTAGCACTAGAAAAATTAGTAAATAATCTTGCCGGCGTAGTCACTGTCGGTATTTTTGGCCTAAGACCGGCTGATGTGGTCTTAGTGGCTAAAGAATCCGGCGTAGAAACCATGTAAGTAATATTTGCCTCTCCCTCTTCTTTTATGGGGCGTTTTTTTAAGAAGAGGGAGCTAATGGGCTATATTTTAGCTCTTCGCCGCATTCAGCTTTGCAACTGCCTCGCTTGTTTGTAAAAAAACGCGTCCTGGTTTTAATTGTTTAAGAAAGTGGGTTTGTTCTAGCTTGTCCATCACAGGGCCTTTTACTTCGGCTAAATTAAGACAGATCGCATGGCTTTTTAAGACTTTAATAAGATTTTCTAAGGCTTCAAAAGCCGTTGTGTCGATATAGCTGACAGATGAGAAAATCAGGACGACTTGTTTGGTTTCAGGATTATTAAAGGTTTCTCTTTCAATAAAATCAATGATATAGCTTACATTCGCAAAGCTGATATTTTCGTCGATTCTAACTAATAAAATATGCTCCCATGTTTTGACAGGGTGACGTTTTATATTTCTAAAATGCTCAGTGCCTTCTATACGTCCTACGATAGCAATATGCGGGCGGCTGGTTCTACGCAAGTAGCTTAAGATGGTAATGGCAACCCCAAATGCAATGCCTTCCTCTATACCTAAAATTAAAACACCTAACAAGGTTGTTATTTCTGCAATGGCATCGCCTCTATCATATTGCCATGTTTTATAAATATCTGTTAGCTTTATCAGCGGAAAGATGGCTAATAGAATAATGGCGGCTAAGGTCGCTTTAGGGATATAGGTAAATTGCTCGGTAAAAAAAATAACGGCGATGCTCAGTATCATAACGGCAATTAGCGTAGCAACCTGCGTACGAGCTCCAGCGGTAAAATTTACCATAGTTCTGCTAAAGCCACCTGCAACTGACATACCCCCTGAAAATGCGGTACCAAGATTAGCCGCCCCTAAAGCGACCAATTCTTGATTAGGGTCGATTTTTTCATTTCTCAAGTTAGCGGTTACTTTAGCAATGGCTACACTTTCTACATAAGCAATAATGGCAATAAAAAAAGCACTGGGCAACAAGGCTTGCCATTGTGTAATGTTTTTGATAAAGCTGTAATGCATAATAGGCAACCCTGCTTGAATTTGTCCGACAATGGCAATATGCTCGGTTTCTGATAATTGATATAGCGCGACAATGCCGGTTGTGAGAATAACAGCCATTAAGGGTGCCGATTTACTGATGCCTGTTATCAGTGTTTGATTTAGATTTAATTTTTTAAGGAGTGCAGGCAAGGGCGTGCTAAAGAGGATAAGAAATATCAGACTACCCGCGCCTAAGCTTGTCGCAATAAGGTTGATATGGGGCAAGTATTCACTATAACAAGCTAAATGCATGCCACATGGGTTTTTGGGTAGGCCTAATAGATGTGGTATTTGGCTTAGTACAATGAGAATGGCTGCACCACTGGTAAATCCGGTTAAAACTGGATGGCTAATAAAGTTAACCAAGCTACCCATGCGTAATAAGGCCATTAATAGCAAAATAAGTCCGCCTTCTGCGGCTAAAATAATGGCATTTTCTACAGGGCTGCCTAATGCATTGATTTCGGGCAATGATAAAACACTCGCAATCATAATGGCTGCAATTGACACGGGCCCTACGGATAATGTTTTACTGGTTCCTAATAAGGCATAAATGGCCGCGGGTAATATACTGGCATATAAACCTACTTCAGCAGGCAAGCCCGCTAACATCGCATAAGCAATACCTTGTGGCACTAATAGAATCGCGGTAATGATTCCTGCAAAAATATCGCCGTTAAAGTCTTGTTTGGTGTAGTTTTTTAAGCACTGCAAAATAGGGAAATAGCGTGCAAAATGGATTTTATGCGTCATACAAAGAAGGCAGTTTGTGTTGTCTGTGTAAGACGGTTAAGTTTACTAGGTAGAACATGTCTTTTGGAGTGTGCCACAAAGATTTTTAGCGTCTTTTTTGTGGCACTTATCGACCTGATTAGTTTTTTTGTTGCCAAGCATCGTAACCGCCGGCAATAGAGAGTACGTTAGTATATCCCATATTGATTAATGTCTTGGCGGCTAAGGCTGAGCGGTGACCGCCGGCGCAATAAAGCATAATGGCCGATGATTTATCCGATAGCGCAGGGTGTGTTGTGACTTTAAATTCCAGTTGCCCGCGAGGAATGAGTAGCGCGTTTTCAATATGCCCTGCATCAAATTCTGCGGCTTCGCGTACATCAATCAGAGTGACGGAACTATTATTGATAATCTCTTGTGCTTGTGTCACCGTGATTTCAGTAATCGTTTGTTTGGCGGCATCCACTAAACTTTGAATATCTGCAGTTTTGCGTTTTGGCTCAGAACCGGCAGTTACTTCAGCGGCTTGGTTGGCTAATTCTTCATCAACACCACAATAGCGATTAGCAGGTACTGCCAAATCAATCAACTTAGGTTTAGGTAAGTTAAGATTATCCATGATGTCAATAAATTCTGCTCTACTTTTCCCTGCCAAGCGGGAGTTAGTTGTGCGCTCTTGTATCACGCTACTGACCCAGCGTCCTTTGTAGTCATGCCCTGGATAGACTAAGGTTTCATCTGCCAATGTGAAAATCCTTTGGGTAATTGCATCATAGAGTGCACCGGCATCCCCGCCTTGAAAATCGGTACGGCCACAGCCATCAATAAATAAAGCATCACCGGTAAAAATTCGATCACGCCATAAAAAAGAAACGCTGCCGGCAGTATGGCCAGGTGTGGCAATAACTTTAATGCTTTCGCCGGCTGCAAATTCAAATATATCGCCATCTTGAATTTGAATGTCGGCACTGCTAGCACCACACAGTGCACTGACGGCCGTTTTAGCACCGAGTTGCTGTCTTAGTTGCCCACTTGCCGTAATATGATCGGCATGAACATGCGTTTCTAATGAGTACTTTAAAGTCAATTCATATTGCTTTAATAAGTCTAGGTAGATAGCCAGTTGCGTATCAACAGGGTCAATGAGTACCGCATCTTTGGTCACAGGATCACCTATTAAATAGGTAAATGTACAGCTTTCTTTGTCTAATAGTTGCTTGAAAATCATTGTGCACCTCCAGAGGGTAGCTGGTGAGATAATTGAATATTATTATATAAGTATTTATTAATGTAAGTCTAATGATTATTAAAATAGAATGAGTTAGGAAAGTTTAGGCTGGCCGGGGTATTTTGTTTTTTGCATAGCGTAATTTATGGTCGCGCCGTGTCCATAAGAAAAAAACGACGGCGGTACCAATCAAGCCCATCATGCCACCTGGCCCCCAAATCATAATGCCGCCTAATTGTTGGTCTAGCATGATTTCAATAGCGAGTCTGCCATCTAGTACATCATAAGCTGCATAAATTTGCTCTCTTTTTAAGGTGATGATAGCACCAATAATTGTATTGGGAATGGTTACCAGCCATAAAATGATAATACGCACACCAAAAGGAAGGCGTGCTGATTTTTGGCGTGGGTCGCAAATGAGCCACCAGAAAAAGAAGCCGGTGATAATCATGGTGACATGCATGGTGTTGTGCAGGGATTGGTCGGCGAGGGCTGCATTGTGCAAGCTGGGAATTTGCCAAATCAATAAAGTTGCAATAAACAGTATTGAGGCAACGATAGGGTGGCCTAAAAAATGATAGAGCCATTGAATAGCTTTATTTCTGATAATAGGAGTGAGTACTGAATGGCGTATGCTTTTAGGAAGCCCTTGTAATAGTGGGGCAAGTGGCATGCTTAAAATGAGTAGCAACGGCCCTAAGCCGCGCATGAGTAAATGTTCGATTTGATGGAAAAATAGAAAATGCTCGGAAAGAGGCTCTAGCGGGGATTGTAAGGCAATGACAAAGCAAAGCATGCCGAGTAGAAAGGTAAAGGTTTGGCCTGTCGTAACGGGGCGACCTGCTTCACGCCTTATCGCACGACCCCGAAAATAGACAACGGTCGTCAGCAGCATAGGAATGGCGACATCCGGCGTGAAAATCCAAGCTGACCAAATAGGTTGCCACGGTCTGATAGTGCCATGGGCAATAGCGAGTATCGGCAATAAGAGCAAGCTAAAGGCAATGGAAATTTTTATAAGAGTCGAGTGCACGGAGATTTATCTTGAGGCTAAAAGGGGGCAATTGAGGCGTAAACCCCAACAAATTGATTTGACGGCAATATCAATTCAATCGGTTAGGGGCGCGCTTCGCCTGGAGCTTAATTTAAGCACAGAAGTTTTCAATCTGGCTTAAAATGCCTTGCGTATCTAAATTGCAATCCATTAATAACTCTTCACGCGTTCCTTGCTCAACAAATTCATCCGGTAAAGCGATATTTAATACCGGCATTAAAATTTGTTGTGCTTGCAGAAATTCATTAATGGCACTACCGGCACCGCCTGCGAGTACATTTTCTTCAACCGTCACAATAACATCATGCGTTTTGGCCATACTCAAGATAATGTTTGCATCAATAGGCTTAATAAAGCGCATATTGACGACCGTTGCACCGAGTTGTTTTCCGGCTTCGAGTGCAGGTGTTACCATGCTTCCCCAAGCTAGAATTGCAATGCGTCCCCCTTGGTGGCGGACTTCCGCTTTACCGATTTCTAATGTGCTAAAATCCGTATTAACGCTGACACCGGGGCCTTTGCCACGCGGATAGCGTACTGATGCGGGGCCCTCATAGTGATAACCTGTGCTGAGCATTTGTCGGCATTCATTTTCATCCGCCGGCGCCATGACTACCATATTAGGTACGCAACGCAAAAAACTGTAATCAAAGTTGCCGGCATGAGTAGGGCCGTCAGGTCCGACTAAGCCTGCGCGGTCGATGGCGAATAAGACATCGAGGTTTTGAATGGCAACATCGTGAATAAGTTGGTCATAAGCACGTTGTAAAAAGGTCGAATAAATGGCCACAACAGGTTTCCCGCCTTGACAAGCTTGGCCGGCGGCTAAAGTCACTGCATGTTGTTCTGCAATGGCAACATCAAAATAGCGTTTAGGAAAGCGTTCAGAGTATTCAACCATACCCGACCCCTCTCGCATGGCTGGGGTAATGGCAAGCAAACGCTCATCTTTTTCTGCCATATCACATAGCCAACGACCAAATACTTGCGTATAGGTTGGGTGTATAGAAGGCTCTGACTTGGGCAAAGTATCTTGACTAGGGTCAAAGGCAGGTACGCCATGATAGGCGAGAGGGTCTTTTTCAGCCGGTGCATAACCTTTGCCTTTTTTGGTGACAATATGCAAAAAGACAGGGCCTGATAATTCCCTGATGGCGGTTAAGGTGTCAACCAACATATTGACATCATGACCATCAACTGGGCCAATATAGTTAAAGCCGAGCTCTTCAAATAATGTCCCTGGTACAATCATGCCTTTAACATGCTCTTCAGTTTTGCGTGCAAGCTCCCAAACAGCGGGGATATTGCTGAGCACCTTTTTACTTTCTTCGCGCACCGAGGAGTAGAGTTTGCTGGAGATGATTTTGGTAAAGTAGTTATTCATTGCGCCAACATTAGGCGAAATTGCCATATCGTTGTCGTTGAGAATCACTAATAAGTTGGCATCTAAAGCACCTGCATGGTTCATGGCTTCAAAGGCCATGCCGCCGGTAATGCTGCCATCGCCAATAATGGCGACCATCCGGCTTTTATCACCTTTTGATTCAGCGGCAATGGCCATGCCTAATGCTGCACTAATAGAAGTACTGGAATGGCCAACACCAAATGCATCATATTTGCTTTCACAGCGTTTAGGGAATGCGGAGACACCATTTTTAGTGCGTATGGTGGGCATACGCTCTTTGCGGCCGGTTAAAATTTTATGTGGATAGGCTTGGTGGCCTACATCCCAAACCAATTGATCATTGGGGGTGTCATAAACGTAATGCAATGCAACGGTGAGTTCAACGGTACCAAGTCCTGCAGAAAAATGGCCACCGGATAAACTTACGGAGTGTGTTAAAAACTCTCGTAATTCGGTAGCTAAAGGAATTAACTGCTTCCGTGGAAGTTGGCGCACGTCTTCAGGAAGATCGATGGTGTGTAAAAGTGGGTAGTTTTGTGCAATTTTCATAGTGTGCGTTCCTTATGACCCTTTTTTTGTTTTTAATGCATGGCCTGCTAAGTTTTTACCTAATGACCAAATTGAGCCAGGGACTTGATGAGTGTCTGCGATGGCTTGATCGAAAGCGTTAACAACCCAGTCGCGATCTTTTTGTGTTAAATTGAGTGGTGGTAGTAATTTGACTACGTTCATACCGTGACCAGCTACTTGTGTCAGTAGTTGGTGGTTTTTAAATAATGGGATAGTAATCATTTGGCAGAATAGCCCTTTATTTGCAGCCTCCAATGCTGCCCAAGCCGCTTTTAGCTTTAAGCTTTTTGGTGCTTGAAATTCAATGGCAATCATTAGTCCCTTGCCGCGTGCTTCTTTAAGAAATTCGTATTGCGTGCGCAGTGCATTGAGGCTGTGAATAATATCTGTCCCTACCTGCGCACTATTTTCGACTAATTTTTCATCTTCTAAAACCTGCAAGGTTGCTAGGCCAGCGGCCATGGCCATATTATTTTTAGAGAATGTCGAGCCATGTACAACCGCTCTATCCATACGATTAAAGACGGTATCCATAATTTTATCGGTCATGGCCACCGCTCCAACAGGTACAAAGCCGCCGGACAGTGCTTTAGCCATGCAAATCATATCAGGTTTTACGCCCCAATGGTCGATTGCCCAGAATTTGCCGGTGCGACCAATGCCGGTTTGTACTTCATCGGCGACCAATAACGTGCCGTATTGTTTGCATAAGCGTTCTACTTCAGGCAAGTAATCGTCATCAGGCAGGTTAACGCCTTTACCTTGAATGGGTTCCACAATAAATGCGGCAACATCACGATTACTCAGTGCTTGTTCTAATGCCGGTAAGTCATTAAAAGGAACAGCATCGCAACCGGGTAGAAAAGGGCCGAAACCGGTACGAAAAATTTCTTCACCAACCAGCGATAAAGAGCCCATTGTTAAGCCATGATAGCCGTGTTCGCAAAAGAC
>JALSIU010000333.1 GCA_026989715.1 Methylomonas sp. | reverse complement strand
CAGCCAAAGCCTTTATTGAAACCACAACAAATAAAATCGAAACACATACAACGGCACTGATTGGACTCAATAGCTCACTTAAAACAAAAGACAATGACATTGAGACACTTAATAATGAGATTATAAAAAAATGCTGGGCTGTAAAAGATAAATACAAGGGTATATTTCAAGAAGCCTATGAAAAATTAAACAATGACAAAAAGAAATTTTTTGCGCGATGCCAATTAGAGCAAACAAACAATACTTTAACTTTATTGAGTTTGGATGACATCAAAGAAAAATGCCAACGGGTATTCAGCAAAACTTTACAAGCCTACGACATTATCCAACCCTTACAACTTCCCGATTTTGGGGTATTAGAAAGCCACCCCATATTAACCACCAAAATTGTTGGTAAAGAAGATTTACCCATAGCCGCCTTAATTACAAAACTAGGCAATAGCGACTGGATTAAACAAGGACTAGGCTTTTTAGAGCAAACCGAAAAGCAATTAGCTGTATTTAAAGGTGTATTCAAAAAGCTAAAGCATGAATGCCATTACAATATGATGATGGGTATTGAAAATGAATAGCATCGCAATACGCACACATAACAAGGTGCTACACGTGAACAAAATAAAGCTGCGTTCGTTCCTCACTATGCTTTATTTTGCCGGTGAGCTTGGGTGTTTATCAGAAAAAAATACTATCGCCCAAGAGAGTCCTACAACTCTCTTGAGCAAATTTAAAACCATACTTAAAATCAACTTTAGGAGTCTAAATCCATGCAAATCAAGTTTACACCTCACCGCCTCATTCTGAGAGCTTTGCCCGCTGCTATTCTGGCATCCCTTTGCACGCAACCTGTCGCGGCTTATGAATTTGATAAACCCATCGAAAATGCCTTTAAATTTGGTCAAGATGATGCAAAATACGGCCAAATAAAACTTAATTTACTTTACCGCTACGAACTGGCAGATGTTGCCAATAACGGTAAAGAGACAGCTCATGCGAACACCTTACGTATGCGCTTAGGTTATTTGACACCAGAGTTTCATGGCTTACAAGCCTTTGCCGAATATGAAGGTAATCTCGCGATGCAACAAGACTATTTTGTTCCCAAAGGTAATTGGCACGGCGATGCCACACGCGATGTCGTTGCCGACCCTCAACAAAATGAGCTGAACCAATTATGGATTAGCTACAAAGGCCTGCCTGACACTGAAATAAAAGGCGGGCGGCAACGCATCAAAATAGATAATGACCGCTTTATCGGTAACGTTGGTTGGCGACAAATGGAGCAAACGTATGACTCAGTATTAGTCACTAACAAATCTATTGAAAACCTAACGCTCAAAGCCGGTTATATTGGCAAGGTACAGAATATATTTTCTGTCTATGATGCGATTGAAATGCCTTTTTTCAATTTTAATTATAAAGTTCAAGACCTAGCCAGTATTACAGCTTATGGCTTATGGCTCGCCGATTACCAAACACCTGTCAAATCAACGCAAACACTAGGTTTAGCCGTAACAGGTTCACCTAAGATTACGAAAGATATTAAACTGCATTACCGTGCCGAATACAGTTATCAATCCGGTTATTCAAAAAACCCTGGCAGCTTTGATTTAAGTCGTTACCACCTTATGGCTGGTGCTAGTTTTATGGGCTTAACCCTTAAAGCTGCTGTTGAAGAATTAGGTGCCAATGGTACACAAGCCTTTCAAACACCGCTAGGTACTAACCATGCTTTCCAAGGTTGGGCAGATTTATTTTTAAGTACACCCAAAGATGGCGTACGTGATGTACAAGCTATCGTTGCCGGTAAAGTTATCGGTACCAAATTAATGTTTGTCTACCATAACTTCCAAAGTGTGACCAATAGCCTAGACTATGGTAATGAGTATGATTTTTTAATTACCAAAAAATTCGGCAAACATTATCATATATTAGCAAAATATGCTTATTATGATAGCGATCCGTCTGCAAGCGGAAAATTTGCCAATGATGTACATAAATTCTGGTTACAGGCTGGAGTGAACTTCTAAAGCCATACTGGTTTAAAAACTCACTGATGAAACCACTATCCATCACAGTAGTGGTTTCATCTGATATAGTGCATACCCAATATTTTCTAAAAACATCCATCATTGATGGCTAATCATATTTGTCCCTCGTGACAAACTTTCCCCGCTACCATAAAATATTTGTAGGCAAAATCCGCTCTGCCTTGATAATATAAATTTCACTTGCTCTCTATACCTACTTATACTAGACTCAAAACAAGCTTTATCAAGGAAAAACATTACGCTCTGCAATATAACTTTCGTTTACTTTCGGTAAAAAAATGAATCATAAAGTGGTCCAAAATAGTGTCATCAGTATTCTGTTTTTACTGAACACACAAGCTATTTTTGCCGGCACACAACAAATCGTCACAACCAACCCAAACAATTGTGTATCTGATAATTATGTCGTTGCCATACAAAAAGGAACTAGCCAAGCTGTGATAGATGCATCAATACCTGCGTGGCAGACCTTAGGATTTTCAGTTGCCGAGCTTAGCCCCAACCAAGATATTATCACCTGCAGCTACCAGCCTCCACCATCAGACCAAGTCATTACGCCGGCACAAGAAGGTTTAGACCAAGGCGCATCAATTGCAAGCATCGCCATTGATGCATCTATCATTCAATCTGCCAATATATTTACTCGCCTTGCTGCATACCGAGACCCACACCACTTACCGAGTGCAAACCGCTCCCGTACCGGTGATGGCGCAAGTGCTGATACCCCCTTTCTACTCGATCAACGGCTTAACTTTTTTGTCAACGGCATCGGTAATTTTGGAGACCAACAGGCCACACGACGTTCTAATGGTTTTGATTTTAATACGGCCGGAGTCATTATTGGCACTGACTTCCGCTTCACCGACCACTTCGTGATGGGAACGGCATTTAACTATACCGGCATCCAAAGTAATATGAATAAAGGTTTGGGCAAGCTTGATTCAGACAATTATAGTCTTTCTTTATTTGCCAGCTATGCGCTACCCAGTAATTTTTATATTGATGGCCTAGTCCGTGCCGGCTGGAGCAATTATAATTCACAACGTAATTACTCTACTGAAGCGGCTCCAAATAGCATTGAACATGCGTCTGCAAACTATAGCGGCAACGATTATGCCATTAGCTTTTCCGCAGGTTACAGTCATAATATTGCAGCACTCACCCTCCGCCCTTTTCTACGCTATGATTATACCCACGTTGCCATTAACGGCTATCAAGAAGCAGGTAATGCCGGCAACCTCAGTACAGTTGAAGCACAACGCATTAATTCGATGCGTACTGCGCTAGGAGGAGAATTAAGTTATGCCATCAGTACACCTTATGCCGTTCTCATTCCATTAGTACGTGCCGAATGGCAACATGAATTTATGAATGACAGTAGACTTCTAACGTCTTCTTTAAGTAATGCACCTAATATTATCACCCAACTACAAACAAACTCCCCAGATCGTGACTTTGCCAACCTTGGTTTTGGCTTATCGGCAGTATTTTCGCATGGTATATCCGGTTTCTTTTATTACGAAGCCATGCTAGCCAATAGACTCACGACAGCACATGCATTCAATGGCGGCATTCGCCTGGAATTTTAGTCATGCCCATCATTTTTAGGTAACATAACATGGCAACCAATTTAAGTTTTGCAAACAGTTTATATTTACAATTCCTAGGCACAAATGCGAGTACGGAGCAAAGGCAAGCCTTAAGCCAAGAAATTGCAGCTAAAAAACAAGAAAATGCCGCATATACCGAATTTAATGCCACCGCTGATTTTGTCAATAACCGTTTTGATATAAAGCATTCAGGTAACATAGCCGGCTTTATTATTGCTTACTACGATCATTTCAACCCCTTGAATCAGCCACCTAGCCTTAGCGAACTATTATATTGGGCTGAGCAAGAAAACAATTTATCAAACGCGGAAATAGAACAATTAAAAGGCAACATCATCTATGATGTTTATGCCATATCACTCAATAATCAGCCTCAACCATGGGAAATTAGCTCCCCCATGACCACACTTTCTGTCAATGAAAATGAACAGATAGATTATGCCGTCGCGATCACAGGAAATGCAACGCAACCTATTATGTTTGCACTGGCCAAGGGAGAAGATAACGATCTTTTTACTATTGATACCGCAACAGGACAATTAAATTTTCGAGCATTACCCAATGCTGAAGCCAAAAATAACTACAATATCACGGTCATTGCGACAGATACTGCGACAGCCGTTGATAATTTTGCAAACCTTAACATCATCGTCAATGATATTAACGAGGCACCTCACTATACTGGTGCAACAACCATAAATGTCGCTGAAAATACCGACTCCCCCTTTTATACAATGCAAGCCATTGACCCAGAAGGTGATACTCTAACATTTTCCATCAATAACCTGGCCGAGAAAAATAATGCCTTATTTAGCATCAGCAACACAGGTGACTTACGATTTATAAGCCCACCTGATTTTGAATCCGGAAATAACAGTTACCTTGTCGATGTAACGGTTACCGATGGCATTACGCCACCTGTGACACAAGAAGTTAAAATTAACGTCACCGATGTCAATGAAGAAGAAAGAGGCGGAGAAAGAAAAACACCAGCCTTAAGCTTAACCACCATGGCTGGCAATAACAGCCTCACCGTCACAGAAGGCGGCATTGCAGACTATAAAATAACCTTAACAGCCGGTCATATTATCGCAGGGGAAACACTCCGCTTCACAGTCGATGCTCTCAATGGCACAGGCGATTTTGCTGCGGTTAACCCTGATGACTTTAGCAATTTTATTGACTTGAATACGGCGAGCTACACTTTTGAAAAAACCTTTAATGAACCTATCAGCACAGGCAGCACCCTATTAACCTTTAGCTTAGCCACGACGGACGATAATTTAGTAGAAAACCCAGAGCAATTTTCCATTCAGCTTTCTCAAGCAAGCATTGATAATAGCCTAACGGTGGAAACTAATGGGTCTCCATTAACCACAACAATTATTGATAATGATATTAACCAATCCCCTATTGCGGTAGATGACCTGTTTGTGACGCAAAACAACCAATTACTCACCAACACACTTGCCTCTAATGATAGCTTAGGCAACACGCCATCAGTATTTTCTGTCTTATCTCCCCCTACACATGGCATACTGACACTCAATGCTAACGGCAACTTTAACTACACACCAACACTACAATTCATAGGCATCGATAATTTTAGCTACCAAATTACCGATAGTGATGGCGAAACGAGTAATGCAGATGTTGCCATAGAGGTAATGGTCAACAAAATACCTTTAGCAGTCGCGGATAGCTTTTCGGCAATACAAAATCAGGCAGTCACTTTAAGCGTTGCCTCTAATGATAACTTAGGTGACTTACCGGCTATTTTTAACAAGACAACAAATCCAAAAAATGGCTCTTTACAATTGCAAAATGATGGCCAGTTTACTTATACACCCGCAACTGACTTCGTAGGCACTGACTCCTTTACTTATCAAATTACCGATACTAATGGAGAAACCAGCATTACCACAGCAACAATTGAGGTTTTACTTCCTAATAATATCCCCGTTGCGACCAATGACCTCTTCTCAAGCAACACAAACCAAACTATCATTAACAACGTAGCCTCTAATGATAGCTTAGGAGATACACCGACACTATTTAGTAATATTACCAGCCCTACCTATGGCTCGCTTTTATTTAATAATGATGGTAGTTTCACTTACACACCCAATATAAACTATACAGGGACAGATAGTTTTGATTATCAAATAACTGATAGCGATGGTGATATAGATACTGCCACAGCCTCATTTACCATCATCCTTAACAATAATACTCCTAGCGCAATAGATGACAACTTCACCGCTAGTTTAGGTCAAATTATTACTAGCTCTGTCGCACAAAATGATAGCCTAGGCGATACCCCAACAATCTTTACCAATATCACCACACCAAATAATGGTTCTTTAATATTTAATAATGATGGAACCTTTACCTATACACCTAATATTGGCTTTTCCGGTACAGATAGTTTTGATTATCAAATAACTGATATAGATGGTGAAACGGCAACAGCTAGCGTAATGCTGAATACCCTGCCAGGCGATAATATCCCATTTGCCAAAAATGATACCTACGAAGGATTAGTCGCTAATCAAATTTTGACAGCCTCCGTTGCTACTAACGATAACCTTGGGGACAGCCCATCTACTTACACCATCCTATCAACACCCTCGAATAATACATTTATATTTAACAGCGATGGTAGTTTTAGCTTTTCTTACGATTTTATTTCCAACTCAACCACCTCATTTAACTATCAAATTACAGATGCCGATGGCGACATTGACACAGGCACAGCAACCCTAACAACCAACACATCTCCCACCAACCCATTTACTTTCACCACTAATACTGATGCTTTAGTAGGCGATGCGACAGATAATAACTTTATTGCCGATAACACCTTAACGCAAGTGACATCTCCACCCGATAGTGCCGATGGCCTCGCGGGTAATGATTCTCTCATTATGATAGTTGACTCTGCTAATGATATTGTTTTTCCTGGTACCATACAAAACATTGAAAACGTAGAAATTTTTGGGTCAGGCAACAACCTCTTTGAAGATATTGACTTTACGCCACTAACAAGCGTATCACTTATCACACTCGCTGATTTTTATATAAACGGTAGTCGCAACCGCACTCTAAGTTTGGGGAACTCTCAAGATTTATTATTAAAAAATATTTTAGAGCAAAGCTCTGATGGCGGGGATATATTAGATATTGCCCTACCCGCTTCACGCACAAGCTTTAACTTAACTGTTAATGAACTTGGCAGAATAGACCATCAACCTGATATAAACCTCGAAGCACCAGGCTTAACAAGCTTAAATATCATAACGACGGGAATTAGCAGCCAATTTAGCCTACAACAAACGGGCACTATACTAGATACTATTAATATTAGTGGTAATCAAGACATTACCCTTAGCTTTAGTTTTTTTAATGCAAGCGAATCCACCAATTTAAGCATCAATACAACTGGCAATTCAGCAAATACAGAGTCTGCTATTCGTTTTAACAACCATATATTAAATATTATAGGTGGTAGTGGTGTAGAGAAATTTAGTATTGAAGATACAGATAGTTTCAATGGGGGAGCTGGTACAGATATTGCCCAATTTGATTTTAATGTCTCTGCTGCTAACCTACTCGATGCAGACTTAATCAATGTAGAAAGAATATTTGTTGATGGGTTTAATGCCAATATTTTTGACTTCAGTGCCCAAACAGAAGCTTTAAACATTGAGGTTTATTTTGCTTCGGGTGGCAATAATGAAATCGGGGCAAACATAATAGGCAGCTCTAATAATGATATCATACGAGGATCATTTAATAATGATACCTTTACAGGCGGTGCGGGAGCAGACCTTTTCGGCCTGGGCTTTTTTAATACGGCAGGCGTGCTGACATCTGACACTATCACCGATTTCAGCACGCTACAAAATGATGCCATTATTTCAGACTCAGCAGGCTATGATCAGCAAAGCCTCTCATTCCCAACTAATACTAATATCATAATCGGTGCTAATCCTGGTACTGACGATACCTTTATCGCCGACTCAGGTTTAATGATTATTGATAATAGCTCGCCTAATATCAATAACGCCACCTCACTGACAACCAACGGTGTCGCAACTTACCTGAATAGCTTTGAAAGTAGTGCCGGGATAGATAAGCTTGTATATGAAAATACGAATTCTATTTTTTATGTTGTCGTATCAAATGGTATCGATACAGGTATATATGAGGTAAATGCGAATGGTAATAATGACCTTATCATTGATACCAATGAACTGACTTTAATTGGCACCCTTACCGGTATAACCAATACCGGTAGCCTATCGACCAGTTTTTTAGATTTTCAAGGTAATTTACTATAACAAATTCAGTCAATTTCAAAAATCGACAGTAATTCATTTTTTATTCACTAACTCTTTATTCGCCAATACGTCCTCCGTCAAGCCCCAATCAGAAAAAGGAAATGGCTTTTCGTCTGTATTAAAAGTCATAAACAAAAGGATATGATATAAATAAGCGGCTAATTGTTGTCCAAAACCTAAAATATGTCGATTATTTTTACCTGTCAATAAGGTAGATGCAATTTGCAATAACACGACTACCCAAATTAAAGTTCGTACCACACCGGCAATCACAGCAAAAACGACAATAAACGCAATACGTTTCCAAGTACTGATTTCCTGTAAATTTTTATTCAGTTCTTCTTCCAATGCATTAACCTCTATTCATTACATCACGTAAATCAAGTGCGGCAGCAGAGGCACGGGATACATAACTTGCCATTGCCAACGAATAATTGGCAAAAACACCAAAACCGTCACCATTTAAAATAACCGGACTAACAATAGGTGCTAATGCATTTTCCATCTCATGAATCATAATATCCAAAGTATCCATTGCACGCTTATCTTCGATAATATCTCTAAAATCATGCTTAACGGCTTTTAAGATATGCAACAAAGCCCAGCATGAACCACGCGCTTGCCAAAATTCATTATCAATCTGTAGCCATGATGTTTGTGAAATGGCT
>JALSIU010000332.1 GCA_026989715.1 Methylomonas sp. | reverse complement strand
CATTAATACACTCAAGTCAATCAGTAATGATATTATTATTCCCCAGAATATGACATTTACCTAGGATAACAAAATGCCAAAGCAACATGGCACACTTTATATTGTAGCCACCCCCATAGGAAACTTAGCAGATTTAAGCATAAGAGCAATACAAATACTGCAACAAGTTGAACTTATTTGTGCAGAAGATACCCGTCACGCGCACACACTCTTGCAACACCATGGTATTAATACACATTGCTCATCATTGCACCAGCACAACGAAGCACAAGCCGCACAAGGCATCATTAATAAAATCCTGCAAGGTGCTTCAATCGCCATCATTTCTGACGCAGGCACACCATTAATTAGCGACCCCGGAATGCCTTTAGTGACTTTAGCCCATGCATCAGGCATTGACGTCTCTCCTATCCCGGGCGCATGCGCTTTAATTGCCGCTCTCTCTGCATCAGGGTTGCCGGTAACACCTTTTACATTTTTAGGCTTTATACCGCGCACGTCCAATGCGCGCCAAAGTTTATTTAAAACAAAACAACATGCTACAGAAACCTGGGTTTTTTATGAATCGTGCCACCGTATTAAACACTGCCTCACGGATTTAGCCGCCATACTCCCTGGGAATCGTCAAGTTGTTATTGCCCGAGAAATCACCAAATTACATGAAACCATCATTAAAGCCAGTTTAACCGACATACTTCATTTAGTCGAACAAGACAATAATATGCAACGCGGCGAATTTGTTGTGCTTATTGCAGGCGATACAATAGAAAAAAAACCGACAACACTCACTGAGCAACAACAAGACATATTAGTCACCCTACTAAAGGAATGCTCCATCAAAACCGCTGTCTCTCTAGCCGCCGATATTACAAAAGTGCGCAAGAAACTTTTATATCAAGCCGCCCTGGATCTCTCCTCACCCTAAAATGAACAATAAAAAACCGCAGTTTTTTGTTTTTAAAGAACTAATTTTAATTTTTCAAAAAAATTATGCGAACCAATTGGCAAAATTGTCTCGTTTGACTTGACCTCTTAATATTAGCTTCACATTACTTATTCTCTTTCCGTTTATAATTCGGCTATAATGCTCACAGAGTTGGTCAGGCAGTCGCTTTTTTACTTTGCAAAAAGTAAAACAGAGGAAAGTCCGGGCTCCAACAGGGCAAGGTACCAGATAACGTCTGGGAGGTGAGAGCCTACGGAAAGTGCAGCAGAAAATAAACCGCCCCTCACCTACAATCTATGATTCTAGGTGAGAGGTAAGGGTGAAATGGTGCGGTAAGAGCGCACCGCGTGACTGGTAACAGGAGCGGCATGGTAAACCCTACCTGGAGCAAGATCAAATAGAGAAGCAGACGCATGGCCCATGCGGCTTCTGGGTAGATCGCTTGAGCCATAAGGTGACTTATGGCCTAGATGAATGACTGTCCTAGACAAAACCCGGCTTATCGACCAACTCTACTTTACTTAAACTGTTTAACCCTTAATTTTTTTTAAAAATGCTAGAGAGATTTATTTATGTTAGCCAGCCCTCCTACTTCAGACTCAACAAAAGTAATTCCATCTTTACTGCATTTATGTCACGTACGTAGTTACCCTGCTAAAACAACCATTATCCGGCCTGGTGATATAGGGGATCGACTCCATTTTATTATTGACGGCTCCGTCAGTGTTTGCGCAGAAGATGATGATGGACATGAATTAATTCTTGCCTACTTAAATAAAAATGAATTCATTGGTGAAATCGGTGTCTTTAAAGGCACAGAAATTCGTAAAGTAACCGTCAAAACCCGCTCAGCTTGCAAACTAGCAGAAATTGGCTATGACCGCCTACACCATGCCATTCACAATGAACTGAAAGAACATGCCACAGAGCTGCTTACCCTACTCGGCGAACAACTCGCAGGACGCTTACTCACAACGAGTCGAAAATATTGTGATTTAGCCTTTATGGATGTCGAAGGCCGTGTTGCACGCGCATTATTAGACTTAACCAAAGAACCTGATGCAATCACTCATCCCGACGGCATGCAATTACATATTACTCGTCAAGAAATTAGCCGTATTGTCGGCTGCTCAAGAGAAATGGTAGGACGCATTCTCAAAGAAATGGAAAGTAAAGAATTAATTTCAGCCCATGGGAAAACGATTGTTGTTTTTGGTACCCGCTGAAGCGAATATAATTTACGCCCCCGCTCATTTAGCCAACAATTCACGCACCTGCTCATCGGCATGATACGATGAACGCACCATAGGCGCACTCGCCACTTGCTTAAAGCCCATTTTTTTCGCTAAAACCGCATATTCATCAAATTCTGCCGGCGTAATATAACGCTGTACCGCCAAATGTTCAGCACTAGGTTGTAAATACTGCCCTAATGTCAAAATAGAACACTGATGCTCGCGCAAGTCCTGCATTACCGCAAGCACTTCCTCTTGCGTTTCTCCAATACCGAGCATAAGCCCAGATTTAGTTGGTACATCAGGCAACAACTCATGATACGCCAATAATAAATCTAGCGATTGCTGATAATCAGCCCCGGGTCTAGCAGCCTTATACAACCGAGGAATAGTTTCTAAATTATGATTAAATACATCTACAGGGGCGGCCTGTAATATCCCTAATGCAATCTCGACCCGTCCTCTAAAATCAGGCACCAATACTTCTATTTTAGTCGCCGGCGACTGAGTACGAATTTCTGTAATACAAGCAGCATAATGCCCCGCCCCACCATCTCTAAGGTCATCACGATCCACCGAAGTAATCACAACATATTTCAGCGCCAACTGCTTAATGGTTTTGGCTAAATTTGTTGGTTCATCCTTATCTAGTGCAAGTGGCTTACCATGTGCCACATCACAAAAAGGGCAACGCCGTGTACACAAATCTCCCATAATCATAAAGGTCGCCGTTCCTAAACTAAAACACTCATTTAAGTTTGGGCACGCCGCTTCCTCACAAACACTATGTAATTTATTGGCACGTAATGTTTTTTTAATCTGCGTAATATCTTGATTGCCTATGAGCTTAACTCGAATCCAATCCGGTTTGCGTAAAATTGCTGCTCTAGGCTCAACCTTAATGGGGATTCTAGCTAATTTTTCGGCATTACGCTGATGTGTTGCAGGCGTTGCGCGTGATGGAGCGGTAACATTAGACATAAAATAATATTAGTAAAAACTTAAAAAATAAATGTAGGTGCAGAAGCCATCACACCTTAAAAAAGACTCTAATCAGCACCATATAATGCTGTTACGATGGCATTAACAACCGGCACAGCCAACTCAAGCGTCTTGACCTGCACCCCTTGCTCGGTTAATTGGGTCATTTGCAAGCCTTGATAACCACAGGGGTTAATATAAGTAAAAGGCGTTAAATCCATGCAATTATTCAAACTTAAGCCATGATAGCTACAATGTTTCTTAATGCGTAAGCCCACCGAACCAATTTTTTGCTCACCCACATAAACCCCTGGCGCTTTAGGTTTAACCTCTGCCAGCACCCCATATTGTGCTAATGTGGTCAGCATAGCTTGTTCTAAAGCGGTTACCAAGTCCCGCACACCTAATTGCAAGCGTTGCATATCAATCAAGGTATACACGACTAATTGCCCCGGCGCATGATAAGTCACTTGCCCACCTCGATCAGTCTGGATAACAGGTATGGCAGACGTTTGCAATAAATGCTCCGGTTTACCATTTAAGCCTTGAGTAAAAACGGACGGATGCTCTACTATCCAGATTTCATCAGCCGTCTGTGCATCTCTGCTTAAGGTAAACGTCTGCATTCTCTGCAAACAGCTTTGGTAATCCTGTAAACCTAAACGACGCACCTCAACTTGCATACGCATTAACCCGTTGCACAAAAGACTGCAATGCACTCTCTACACCAAGCTCATTACTCTGCAACATAGGTAAACCCGGTTTTAATCGCATGATGGTTGCTGCAAAAATGCCATCGGCATGGTGTTGCATATGACCGTGCTTATCCCAAATTTTACAATTGCCAACTCCACAACTAGGTGATTTATCTTTTAAAACCAATCCTGCAAAAAGATGCCGTTCAACAAACCGCTGCGCATAGGCCAGCATACGCGCCGTTAAATCAACAACAGGCTGTGTTGTACTAAGTAAACGAATGTCATCACCTTGTTGATGCAACTCAATTTTTTCCCGCGGCACACCTAAGCCTATCTCCATTTCAGGGCAAACAGGAATAATATTAAATAGCACAGATAAATCTTGAACAACAATAAGGTTAGCTTGGTGCTGACCATCATAACGAACTTTATGGCCTAAAAGACAAGCACTGACAGCAATGGATTTTTTACAACTCATACGCAGTGAAGAAGCACTATAAAGTCATCACTACATCAGGACAAGCCGATAAATCCAGATAAATAGCCTCTAGCTGCGCTTTGCTTTGCGCATTGATTTCTACGGTCACCGAAACAAATTTTCCACCTTTACTCTCGCGTATTTTTATATCAATCGCGCTAGATGCCTCTACATGTCGTTGCACAATGGCGATAACCGCCGACTCCATAGTCGCCGTTTTTCTCCCCATCGCTTTAATGGGAAATTGACAAGGAAACTCAAAAGGTGTCTCCTGCTCTAACTCTGTCATGACAATCCTAATTTATAATCTTGAAATAATGCCTGCATTACATGCCAGACAGAACCTACCTGCCCCGACCCGACTGGCCGACCATCTAAAGTCGTCACCGGTACAATTTCCCGCGTAGAACTGGTCAACCAAATTTCACTGGCCAACTGTAAAGCCTCTAATGAAATAATATCCTCTTGCACTGCTATCTGATTAGCCTTCGCTAAGTTAATAATGACATCTCGAGTAATACCCGGCAAAATTTCATGCGTTTTAGGCGGCGTAATCAAAACATCATCAATCACGGCAAAAATATTACTGGCCGCACCCTCCGTTGCATAGCCTTCTTTAATCAAAATAGCTTCTGCACACCCTGTTTCTATCGCCTGCTGCCTTAATAAAACATTGCCTAACAAAGTGGTGGCTTTAATATGACACAACTGCCAACGCGTATCATCTAAAGTAACGGCACTCACACCATCTTTATACTCAAAAGGCACGATAGGAGAACACATTGCAAAAATAGTGGGCTCAACCGTCTCCGGAAAAGCATGATCTCTTTTCGCCGCGACCCCACGCGTCACTTGCAGATAAATATATTGCGCATCCCCTTCAATCAACAAAGGAGCCATAATATCCGACCACTGCTGACTATCATAACTAAGCTCTAACCGTATTTCTGCCAAGCTATTATTTAAACGCTCTAAATGCGCTTCTAAACAAAATAACTGACCCAAATAGGCAGGAATGACCTCATAAACACCATCACCAAACAAAAAACCACGATCTAATACCGAAATTTTTGCGGCAGATAAGGGTAAGTACTCACCATTTAAATACACTTTTTTATCTTGCATGCTATTTCTTTTAACCCTATTTGAGTAGCATTAACGCGGAATCATAAGCTCGCTGAAAAAAACTACCCTTTTCAATTGACTCTAAAGAAATAAGCGGCTTAGAGCTCACAATCTTATCGCGCAAAGTCACATTAACAGTCCCCAATTGATCCCCCTGCTTAATCGGTGCCAAAATTCTTACATCCACACTCGTACTAGCTTGCATTTCTTTATAATGTCGTCTGGAAATAGTCACATATAAATCTTCCGCCAAGCCCAAATTAACATGCTCTTGCGCACCTTTCCAAACTCTTGCCGTCGTCAACGCAGTATTCGCATCATATAACTTATGCGTTTCAAAAAAACGAAATCCATAATTCAATAGCGTTTGGCTTTCATTAGCACGCGCACTTTTACTATTTGTGCCCAAAACCACCGAAATAAGGCGCATGTCTTGACGCTTAGCAGAGGCCACCAAACAATAGCCCGCCTCTTTGGTATGTCCTGTTTTTACGCCATCAACCGACTCATCCCGCCATAATAATATATTACGATTTTTCTGGGTAATATTATTAAAGGTAAATTCCTTTTCTGCATCCCAATGATAATAATCAGGAAATTCACTAATGACCGCACGCGTTAAAATAGCTAAATCACGTGCAGTTGTATAATGCTCATTGGGCACCGGTAAGCCGGTCGCATTCATATAATGCGTACTACTCATTCCCAAACGCTGCGCCTGCTGATTCATCATCTCAGCAAATGTGCGCTCATCCCCTGCAATATGCTCGGCAATCGCCACACTGGCATCATTACCTGATTGAATAATAATTCCTTTTAACAGATCCTCCACACTCACTTGCTTATTCACTTCAATAAACATTTTTGAGCCAGGTGTACGCCAAGCGTTTTCACTTACCGTCACCATTTCATCCAGGCTCAAGCGGTTATTCTTTAATTCACGAAATGCAATATAAGCGGTCATGATTTTGGTTAAACTTGCCGGCGGCAATACTTTGTCCGCATCGCGCTCAGCCAAAACACGACCGCTATTAAAATCTTGCAGAAAATAGCTGCTAGCCGCCAAGCGTGGCGGTGCAGGAATCAAAATTTCATTGGCAGCACGAATTGGCGCGACCGACAGCAATAAGGTGAACAAAAAGATAAACTGTAAGAAATTAAACTGTATTTTTGAGTGCATAAATAATAAATTTGGCTACGAACTTAAAACGGGATAAAACTAAAAGCTAAGTTTCGAAAATAAATCCCCTATCAAACAGAACAACGCAGAAAATACGCGAAACTAACGGAAGTATTATCAATGAAACCACTCTTAAGGGCAAACAAACTGTGTAAAAACTGGAAAAACAGGCTAATAGAATGATCGCACTTCAACCTAATACTAATATACAATGGCTAAAATTTATTTAACACCTCAAAAAGTAAGTGAGTCCAGCATATTGCATAATCAATATTATTTTCTGGAAAAACAATAGCTTTACATCGCGTACATCATGTAACAATAGAAATCATTGGAAAAATTCACCCAAAAAGAATATTATTAAATTCTAACTTAACAATTCATTAAAACACACTGAAAACAGACTCTATTCTAAAAAGGTAGCTCTTTAATCATCATGTCAATAACAACCAATTGATTTAAATATTTTTTACGTATGAAACAAAGTATTCTAAAAGCACAACTAGACGCATTATATTCAAGAATCTACACATTAACGATAAGTTCATGCGCCTTGGCAATACTTGTTTATTACCTTCTTATTGATTACGCACGCTACCCTAAGCTGGCTTTTGCAGGACTTGTATCTACTACTTTGATATACCTCATCCGATCATGGGATTGCTATTTATTTCACCATAGAAAAGAAAACAATTACCATTATTGGTTAAAACGCTTCTCACTTCTCACTTATATTACATCCTTTACATGGAGTGCGTTGCTAATCGGCATTAGTTCTCAAAATGAGCATCAAATGCTCGCAACACTCATTCTATCAGGCATCGCAATGTCTGCGGTTTCAGTCCTCAGTTATCGAAAAGAAATTGTTTATATATTTCTTACTTTACTGTTTATCCCGTTGCTGAGCATGCTATATTTTATCCTGGAAGCATTTTCATTAACACTGCAAGTCTTTATCATATTGTTCTATTTATTCCTCATCAACCAAGCAAGAATTTTATATAAAAATTTCACCGAATGTATTAAAGGTCAAATTAAAACGCAAGAGCAATCCAATGCCCTGCAAAATTTAAAACACGCTATAGACCAACATTCGATCGTCAGCATTACCGATCTTAAAGGGAATATTGTCGAAGTAAATGATAATTTTATAAATATCAGTAAATATTCTCGCGATGAACTCATTGGTAGCAACCAAAGACTATTAAAGTCCGGCTTTCATCCGCACTCCTTCTTCTCAGATATGTGGTCAACCATAGCAAATGGCAAAGTTTGGCATGGTGAAATTAAAAATAAGACTAAAGATGGAAGCTATTACTGGGTTGCATCAACCATCGTTCCACAAATAAATAAAAATGGCAGACCCACGCAATATATTGCTATCCGCACCGATATTACCGAATTAAAAAACTTAGAAAGACAACACTATATCGAACATCAACATGCAAGTATTCGTGCCTCCATATCCCAGACCTTACTACAAGAAACCCCATTGAAAAAACGTGTTGAGCAGGCACTTGCTTTGTTATGCCAGTTTGATGGTTTAGAGGTGCAACAAAAAGCGGGCGTTTTTTTGAAGCAAGGTGATGAACTGCATATGTTTGCAACACATGGAAATTTTTCAGATGAGTTTATCATTAAAGAAGAATGCATAAAAGTGGGGGACTGTTTATGTGGTAAAGTTGCCACAAATGGATTATTAAAAATCTCTAATGATTGCTTTACAGACCATGATCATGAGCACACATTTAAAAATATGACAGAACATGGGCATTATATTGTGCCCTTAAATTATGCAAATAAAGTATTAGGCGTATTATTTTTATATACAGATCCTTACCCCTCTCGTGAAGCAACACGACTGACAACATTATCTGATATAGCGCATATGATGGCACTTGCCATCACTAATAAACAAACACAGCAAAAATTAGTAACCGAAAAAATAAGTGCGGATAAGGCAAATAGAGCTAAATCGGAATTTTTATCATCAATGAGTCACGAATTAAGAACGCCTCTTAACGCAATCTTAGGCTTCGCTCAATTATTAGAATATGATGACATAAACCCCTTATCTGATGACCAACAAGAAAGCCTAGGTTATATACTATCAAGTGGAAAGCACTTATTAGCTCTTATTGATCAAGTTTTGGAATTATCTGCGATTGAAGCAGGAAAAACAGAACTTTCTATTGAAGCAATACAACTAAGAGATGTCATGAATGAATCCTTATCCTTACTGCTTCCACTCGCAGAAAAAGCCGATA
>JALSIU010000331.1 GCA_026989715.1 Methylomonas sp. | reverse complement strand
TCATTACTGATTGACTTGGGTGTATTAATGATGCTTGAACAATTGAGTGGGAGCGGTGTGAACTTGAGAAATAGGGTGGGTTATGTTGTTTAAAAGATGGTTTATGCAGTTAGGCGTATTTTTTTTTGTATGGTTAATGGCAGGGTGTGCTTCCCAGACAGGGGGGGATGGCACTGTGCTATTGCAACATAATCAGCTTGAGCAAAAAGCACAGCGTTTATTGGTGAGTGGTAAATATTTGGAAGCGGCTAATGTGTATCGACAATTGGCCGACAAGCCTTCGGTGCGACAGAACCTATTTTATTTGCAGGCGGCAGAGGCTCTGCTAAAAGCAGGGGATGATATTGCTGCAAAAAATGATGCAGATTTAGTGACACCGGCAACCTTAACCGAACCTTGGCGAAATAGGTTGTATTTATTGTATGCACAAATATATTTACAACGCGGGAATGCTGAGCAAGCCGTGAGTCGCTTGAATTTAATTTCTACCGTGTCATTAGATTTTCAGCAACAGTCTTTGTATCATCAGACTGCTGCATTTGCATACGCATTAACTGGGGATCTAAGTCGTAGTGTGCGTGAGCATATTGCATTAGATAGCTATTTGGATGGAGAGCAAAAAAGAGAAAATGCTATCGCCATTTTAGATGTTCTTAGCTTGTTTCCTTTGCAAGCTTTACAAGATAAATTAAAGCTGAGTTTTGATGATGTGTATTCCGGTTGGGTGTCGCTGGCGATAACAAAGCGTCAGATGTTACCGGGAAGTGCTGAATTTAGTGCAGCAATGGATGCTTGGCAGTTACGTTACCCTCAACATCCTGCCAATTCACTGATTAAATCGGAATATTTTGTTTTGTCAGAGAAGGTATTGGGGGAGGTTAGTGATATTGCCGTTTTCTTACCTGAATCGGGTGCTTATGCTCGGCACGCTGCAGCCGTTAAGGCAGGATTTATGGCAGCTTATTATCATGATGAGCATGATGCATTACGCCCTAATATTCGCTTTTATGATACTTCACAGTCTATCGGTATTGTTGCTTTGTATCATCAGGCAATTGCTGAAGGTGCACAATTAGTGATAGGGCCGCTAAGTAAGTCCTTAGTAAAAGAGTTGGCGGCAAGTGGTGATTTGGTTGTGCCGGTTTTGGCATTAAATCATGTGGAAGGTTTAGCCAAAAATAATTTATATCAGTTTGCTTTAAGCCCGATAGATGAAGTGCGTCAAGTGGTTAATCAAGCTTGGTTTGCAGGCTATAAAAATGCATTGATTTTACGGCCTGATAC
Organism: Methylomonas sp.; assembly: GCA_026989715.1. GTDB lineage: Bacteria > Pseudomonadota > Gammaproteobacteria > Methylococcales > Methylomonadaceae > Methyloprofundus. The sequence continues at coordinate 7,720 of JALSIU010000331.1, read as the reverse complement.
AGTGCGTGGTGAGCGTTTGGCGCAGTATTTTTATGGTGCTTGGACAGGACTGGAAGGCAATATCTTAGCAGTAGAGAGTTTTGCGCCAAAAAGCAAAGATTTTAGCGACCCCGTACGGCATATGCTAAATATAAACGAAAGTCTATATCGGTTGAAGGCTTTAGAACGTGTGATAGGGAAAGTGGAAAGCAACCCTCGTAGGCGTCAAGATGTAGATGTGGTCTTTATTGTGGCCAGTAAGCCAGAAGCCAGGCTGATTAACCCTCAGTTTTACCATAATCGTGCTGAAGCGATTAGTGTCTATGGATTGTCTCGAGTGTATGATGGTAATATTGATGTAGTTAAGGACATAGATTTGGAGAAAATCAATTTCTGTGGCATACCTTGGTTATTAGAAGGGGTTTACCAAGGCGAACTGGGTATGACAGCTTTACAAGAGACATGGCAGCAGTTCCCCAAAAGTTTCTTAAGTTTAATTGCTTTTGGTATAGATGCATTTACAATAGTACCTCATTTGGATAAGTTGCGTACCGTGCAGTATCATGGTGCAACAGGTGATTTATTGTTAAATGACTCTAATAGAATTGAGAGGCGGCTTGTTTGTGCGCAATTTAAGCGTAGCAAGGTGCAGTTAGTTGAAACAGTTCAAAATATGGCTGAAGGCTATGAAAGTCTTGCTACTCAAGCTGTTTCGGCGAAGCAAGAGAGAGCAGGTGCGCAGTAAACCTGGGAATGTACAAAAAGGGGCGTATTATGAGGAACTTGCTTTGCAGTTATTATTGCGACAAGGCCTGACATTGCTGGCTCGTAATTATCGCTGTAAGTGGGGAGAGTTAGATTTATTAATGGATGAACAAGGTGTGTTGGTGGTGGTTGAAGTTCGTTATCGAAAAAATAATTGTTTTGGAAGTGCTTTAGAAAGCATTACCGTTGCAAAGCAAGCGCGAATTATCGCGGCGACAAAGCATTATATCGCCACACATAAAATAGATCGGGTCATACGCTTTGATGTGGTTGCCATAACAGGGAGCAGTGCCCCTGAATGGGTGAAAAATGCATTTTAAATTATGAGTTTGCAAGATAATATTCTTCATCAAATGACGGAAAGTATTCAAACTCAGCAGATAGTCATGCATGAAATGTGTGAGCTTATTGAGCTTGCATCTCAAAAAATAGTCAATGCATTATTAGCAGACAGGAAGGTTTTGACTTGTGGTAATGCGGCTTCGGTTTCAATGGCACAATACTTTGCCAGTATGATGATTAACCGATATGAAAGGAGTCGCCCATCGTTGCCGGTTATTTCTTTAGTGAATGATGTGCAACTGATAAGCTCAATAGCAGGTGTGCAACAGCATTATGATGATGTGTATGCTAAGCAATTGCGTGCATTGGCGCAAACCTCAGATGTGCTGTTGTTGTATAGTATTGATGTCAGTAGTCCTAATTTGACTAAATTGATTAGTGCTGCCCATGATAAACAAGTCAATATTGTATTATTGGTTGGTGAAAATGAGGTGTTATTGCCAACATTATTACATGATCAAGATGTGTGCATTACTGTTCCTAGTCAGTCTATACAGCGAATTCATGAAGTGCACTTGTTGGTTACGCACTGTTTGTGTGATTTGATTGATAGCCAATTATTTGGGAATCCGTTGTGATGAAATGGGTGTGGGTGTTTTTATTGGTCACGATACTGACCGCATGTAGTAGGATAGGATATAATCTTGCAGAAATAACAGGGCTTTCTTTTTTGCATGATAGACGCAGTAGTGCCACAATTGCCGTAGATGAGCGTATTGAAGATACGGCTATAATAGAATTACATGCTTTAGATGCAGTTAAGGATCATGCGCATGTTAATGTTACTTCATACAATGGCCGCGTATTAATTACGGGTGAAGCTGAAACAGAGGCGGTGAGAGAGGCAATTGTTGCCAATATAAGAATTATTTCGGGTGTGAAGTTGGTTCATAATGAGGTAGTTGTCTCGCCATTGAGTTCGCTAAGCTCGCGTAGTGAAGATTCATTATTGACTATTAAGGTTAAGGATGCCTTAACAGACATTACAGATAAACCAGGTTTTGATGCAACACGCATAAAAGTGGTCACTGAAAATAAGGTGGTTTACTTAATGGGGCTTGTACACGAAGAAGAGGGTATGGCGGCGGCTAAAGTTGTGCAAAATGTTGCAGGGGTACGAAAAATCGTCACTGTTTTTGAGTATATCAGTTACGATAAAGAATAAAATAAAGAAAAGGGAGTATTTCTTTTAGTCATTTAGTTTACGGAACTTTTTAATAAATAATCTTCTTTAAGTTAATAAGATTATCGCTTAAAAAATAACAGGTAAATTAAATGAAAAAGGCTTAAGCTAAGCTTAAAAGGGATGTGAATAGGGCAAATTAAGAGCAGATAATGTTGTAGAGCTTAACTTTAGAGTTTGACATCAACCTGCTTTCTGATTTAAAGTTCTGTTCGCATAAAAATAAAAGTATGTAACAAAATTATAACTAAATCGGAGTACATAACATGGCAACACCATTAATTCAAATGGCATTAGATTCTTTAGATTTCGACGCAACTGTAGCACTTGCTGATCAAGTAGCTGACTCTATTGATATCTTCGAAATCGGTACACCATGTATCAAGCACAATGGTATTAACTTAGTAAAAGAATTAAGAGCTAGATTTCCAAATCACTTACTTTTAGTTGACTTAAAAACAATGGATGCGGGTGCATATGAGGCCGCTCCTTTCTACGAAGCAGGCGCAGATATCTGTACTGTACTAGGCGTTTCAGGTTTAGCAACTTGTTCAGGTGTTATCAGTGTTGCAAATGCAAATGCTGCTGAAGCACAAATTGACCTTATCAATGTTGCTGATAAAGCGGCTGTTGCTCGTGAAACAGTTGCAGCTGGTGCACAAATCGTTGGTGTTCATACTGGCCTTGATGCGCAAGCAGCAGGTGATACACCTTTCAATGACTTGGCTTTGATTGCTGATTTAGGCTTGAACGTTCGTATTTCTGTAGCGGGTGGTATTAACCAATCGACAGTACAAGATGTTGTTCGTGCTGGTGCAGATATCATCGTTGTTGGTGCAGCTATCTATGGAGCAGATTCTCCAGCTGAAGCTGCTCGTGAAATTCGTGAGTTAGTTGACGCTGCATAAGGCGGAGTAATAGCTATGTGGCAAAAAGAAAATCAGCAATTAGTTATTAGCAAGATTTCAGAAATTCTTGATGCAACCGATCTGTCATATGCTGAACAAATGACTGCGATGTTTGATGATGCTAAAAGAATATTTATTTCTGGTGCTGGACGATCTAAGTTAGTCGGTAATTTTCTGGGTATGCGTTTGATGCACAGTGGTTACGATGTGAGCATGGTAGGAGAAATTGTTACTCCAAGCATTAGAGAAGGTGATTTATTGGTCATTATCTCAGGCTCAGGGGAAACGGAACAATTGGTTGCATTTACAAAGAAAGCAAGAAGTGTCGGTGCTAAAATTGTTCTGATTTGTTCAAAAGCTGAATCGACTATTGGTGATTTAGCTGATGGTGTTTTCCAAATTGGTAAGCAAGAACTGTACAAAACAGTAAAAGGCATGCCGATGGGGACAGTTTTTGAGCTATCAACTCTTTGCTTTTTAGAATCTGTTGTCTCACATATCATCTGGGAAAAAGGTATTCCGGAAGAAAAAATGAGAGAGCGGCACGCTAATATGGAATAGCTAAGGAATAACGAGTAGCCTAAGTGCTACTCGTTTTTTTTGAGCCATTATCAAGAATCAATTAAATAGGCATGATATTTAACATGTCTTTTTTACGTTTTATTAATTTATAAATTCAGGAGAAGAATATGTCTTCGCGTAGAGAACTTGCGAACGCCATACGCGCTTTAAGCATGGATGCAGTGCAAAAAGCTAACTCAGGCCATCCTGGTGCTCCAATGGGTATGGCGGATATCGCCGAAGTATTGTGGAACGACCATTTAAAACATAACCCAACGAACCCTGAGTGGGTAGATCGTGACCGTTTTATTTTGTCAAATGGGCACGGGTCGATGTTAATTTATTCATTATTACATTTGTCAGGTTATGACCTGCCTATGGATGAATTAAAAACTTTTCGTCAGTTGCACTCAAAATGTGCAGGTCACCCTGAGTATGGATATGCGCCTGGTATTGAAACAACAACAGGTCCTCTAGGCCAAGGCATCACGAATGGTGTTGGTTTTGCAATGGCTGAAAAACTATTAGCAGATCAATTTAATAAGCCCGGACATGATATTGTCAATCATAATACGTATGTATTTATGGGTGATGGTTGTTTAATGGAAGGTGTTTCTCATGAAGCTTGTGCATTAGCGGGTACATGGGGCTTAGGTAATTTAATTGCTTTTTGGGATGATAATAATATCTCTATCGATGGCCATATTGATGGTTGGTATACAGATGATACGGTTAAACGCTTTGAAGCATATGGCTGGCATGTATTGTCGGTAGATGGACATGATTCCGATGCTATTAATGCCGCTATTGAAGCCGCTAAAAAAGTAACCGATAAGCCTTCTTTGATTTGTTGTAAAACAGTGATTGGCTTTGGCTCACCTAATAAAAGTGGAAGTCATGACTGTCATGGAGCTGCATTAGGTGACGAAGAAGTTGCATTAACTCGTAAAGAGTTAGGTTGGGATTCAGCTCCATTTGAAATTCCTGAAGATGTTTATGCTGGCTGGGATGCAAAAGAAAAGGGCGCAAAACTTGAAGCAAGCTGGGATGAAAAATTTGCGGCTTATGCAAAAGAGTTCCCTGAATTAGCGGCAGAGTTTACACGTCGTATGGCGGGTGATTTACCTGCTAATTGGAAAGAAGCAACGGATGCCATTATTGCTGATGTGAATGAGAAAGCAGAAAGCGTTGCTTCACGTAAAGCATCACAAAATACGATTGCAGCATTAGCACCTATCCTTCCAGAATTCTTAGGGGGATCCGCTGATTTAACGGGATCTAACTTAACTAGCTGTGCAGATTTTAAGCATGTGAGTGGTAAAGAGCCTGGCAATTATATTTCATACGGTGTGCGTGAGTTTGGTATGTACGCAATTATGAATGGTATGGCATTACATGGAGGATTAATACCCTTTGGTGGTACATTCCATATGTTTTCTGATTATGCAAAAAGTGCTTTCCGTATGGCTGCATTGATGAAGATTCGTACAATTGCCGTATTGACGCATGACTCTATTGGTCAGGGTGAAGATGGCCCTACTCATCAGCCTATTGAGAACACATCTGCAATGCGTTTTATTCCTAATATGGATGTATGGCGTCCTGCTGATTCGGTTGAGGTTGCTGTTGCATGGATTGCTGCTGTTGAGCGTATGGATGGCCCATCTAGCTTGGTATTTAGTCGTCAAGGCATTCCAGGGCGTAAACATGATGCCGCTGACTTTGATGCAATGCGCAAAGGCGCGTATGTCTTATCTGAAGCGAAAGGTGATGCCACTGTTATTTTGATTGCCACAGGGTCTGAAGTTGATTTGGCTGTTAAAGCACAAGCTGCTTTAGCTGATGATGGTATTAATGCACGTGTTGTTTCTATGCCATCTACAAATGTTTTTGATCGTCAAGACCAAGCATATAAAGACAGTGTATTAACTCCAGGTGTAAAACGCGTTGCGATTGAAGCGGGTGTTACGGATTTCTGGCGTAAGTATGTTGGCCTTGAGGGCGGCGTTGTTGGTATTGACACATTTGGTGAGTCTGCACCTGGAGGTGTCTTAATGGAGCACTTTGGCTTTACAGTTGATAACGTGGTGAAAACTGTTAAAGACGTTCTGTAAGTCAAATAACATATTGATGCGGGGGATATAAAATTCCTCGATTACAGATAGCCACTGAATTAGTTAAATTTGATTCAGTGGCTTCATTCGTTTCTTACAACATATAGGTGAATTGCGTGAAAAATAATAATATTAGAAAAGGCATATTTACTGCCTTACTACTTGCAAGTCCTTTTGTGACGGCAGGTGTTAAATATCCGGCAGCTGATTTTCAGCCGAAAGTGGTATACCAAGATAAAGATTATCAGCATGAAAGTTCTTCATCTGCGGGTGCTAGCACTTCTTTTGGTGAAACGGCAAAAGAAGACTCTAATTATCCGGCAGCTACGTTTAAGCCTGAAGTGCTTTATCGTGATAAAGACTATAAACATAGCACATCAATAGAAAAATCAAAGTCAATTCCTTTGGCAATGTGGACTGAAAAAGTAGAGGAAGTTACAGCAGAGACTTCTTCTAATGCGGTTACTACAAATGAAGAGTCGTCAGTGAATCCATTGTTTGCCATTGTAGTATTAGCTGTTGCTGCCTTTCTTTTTCGTCAAAAAGCGTCTGGAGGTAGTACAAGTAACACTCAGCAGACTAATGTAGCTAACTCTGACGGTTTGACTGGTGTTGCTAAGTATTTGCAAAATAAAACACCAAAACTTTCGGGTGTCGCTAAGTATTTAGAAGCAAATCAACCTGCTCCTAAATCAGGTGTTGCTAAATATGTTGCAAAAAAAGTTGTCGCAGCAAAAAGAGCCGCTGCAGAAAATGTATCTAGTGTAGAGAAATACGTACGTAGACAAGGGTAAGGATATTAAATAATGGGATTTTTATCAGGTATTTTTTCTAATAAGTCAAAAAGTAAAGATGTAAGTGTTGCCAACCTAGAGGAGTCATTAGATGAACAGAGTACTGTTCAATCGTTAGAGGGTTTGACTGGTGTTGCTAAGTATTTGCAGATTCATAAAAATAGACCAAAAGTTGCTAGGTCATTAACATTAAGTGGCGTTGAAAAATATTTGATAAACCTTCAAAGTGAGAAAGCTAAGTAGCATTAAGCTTGATTACTAGAAGTAAAGTTATTTATCTGACTAAGGTCAAATCGAATTAAGTAGTTTAGAGGATGGATTGATGAGTGCTAAAGAAGAATTAAGCGGTGTTGCTAGATATGTAGAAAGTCGAGAGCAGGCTTGTATTGAAGCAAAAGAAGCTGAAGTCACGCCTACGGGCGTGGCTAAATATTTAAATACTATTGCAGAATCGAAGCCGGCAGTGACGGGCGTATCAAAATATTTGCGTAATCGTAAAGAAGTTCAGGTAAGTAGTGTTAGTCGTTATGTCATCAATAAGTGGCTTAGTGACCAAAATAAAGAAGCTCCTGTTGTTTTAGAAGCAACGGGTGTAGAAAAATATATAGCAAATATCCCAACACTTTTGACAAGCAGCGTTGCTAAGTATGTTGCTAGACAAGAAGTTTTGGCAAGAAAGGCAGGTTAAACGTCAAGTTTTAAAAAGATGACGTATTTGTGAGTTATTAAATAATATGACTCATATTTGTATTTTTCCTTTTCGTTGATAAATGAAAAGGAAAATTATTCTACTACTCAATATTCTATTGATTTGTATATTAAGGCGTATTCTGCTAAATATTGCTCATAGGTATCGTTTTTATCTCAGAGTATTTCTTTGTATGTATATATCATATTGCTACAGATTATTTATGACTGTTTATAAGTAAGTTATTAAACAGTTTTTATTTTTTTATTTATCATTAATTAAAGGTATCTATTATATGGCTAATTTATTAGATCAACTAAAAGCAGTAACAGTTGCGGTTGCTGATACAGGTGATATCGGTGCAATTGAAAAATATACACCACGTG
>JALSIU010000330.1 GCA_026989715.1 Methylomonas sp. | reverse complement strand
TGTGGAGCGTTTATTGGTTTTAGATATGGCACTGGCTGTTGCCGAGCGTTTTGCAGTAGAAGAGGGCAAGCGTGTTTTGGTTTTGGCAACGGATATGACAGCTTATGCCGATGCCATGAAAGAAGTCGGTATTTCTATGGAACGAGTGCCGGCGAATCGTGGTTATATGGGGGATTTGTATTCCCAGTTGGCGCGTCGTTATGAAAAAGCCTGTGATTATGATGCGGCAGGGTCGGTCACTATTTTAACGGTGACCACAATGCCTGGTGGCGATGTGACGCACCCTGTGCCGGATAATACCGGTTACATTACTGAAGGTCAGTTTTATTTACATGACAATATGCTGGATCCATTCGGTTCTTTATCGCGTTTAAAACAGCATGTGATTGGTTCAGAAACACGCGAAGATCATGCGCAAATTATGAATACCATGATTCGTTTTTATTCCGGAGCAACAGAAGCGGAACAAAAGCAAGCGATGGCTTTTGATTTGTCACGCTTTGATGAAAAATTATTAAAATTTGGTGAATTATTTAGAAAACGCTTTATGCGTTTGGATGTGTCTATTCCACTAGATGAGGCATTAGATTTATGTTGGCAGACATTAGCAGAGTGTTTTGATGCAGGTGAATTGTTGATGAAGCAGGTTTTGGTTGATAAGTATTTTCCAACTATTAAAGAGCCCGGCTAATGGCTAGGCTGGCTTATAGTAAAGCATCGTTGAGCAAAGAAAGTGCAAAGCTAAAGCGTTTTAAGCAATTTTTGCCTTCTTTAGATTTAAAACGTCAGCAATTGGCAGTGGAGCGGAAAAAAGCGTTAGCGCATTTGCAACAAACGGAACTTGAAATTAAACAGTGTTATCAAAAATCGGCCGCCATGCTACCGATGCTGGCTGATAAAAGTATTCATGTGCAAAATTTGGTTAAGGTTGTACAGGTTGATGTGCTTGAGGAAAACTTGGTGGGTGTGCATTTACCTGTTTTAAACGCACTGAATATTGATGTACAAGCGTATTCATTATTTACTGAGCCGCATTGGGTGGATCAGTTGGTGGTACAGTTAAAATTAATGTTGCACTTAAAATTGCAACAACAAATTGCAGCACAGCGTGTCGAGATACTCAGCGATGCGGTTAAAAAAGTCACACAACGTGTCAACCTGTTTGATAAGGTGTTGATTCCCCAAGCACAACAAAATATCCGTAAAATTCGTATTTATTTATCTGACTTAGAGCGTGCAGGGGTGGTGCGTGCTAAAAGCACTAAACAAAAGCGTTTAAAAGCGAATAAGGTGGCTTAAAATGGCTATTGTTACGTTAAAAAAAATAACATTATGTGGTGTGCTTGCTGATAAGAGCATGATATTGGAACAGTTGCAATCCCTAGGGGGGACGCATCTTATTGCATTAAGTGAGGCGGCCACTAAAAATGAGACGACTGCAACTTATGATGTTGATGCGGCATTGACGGCATTAAAATATTTGCAACAGTGTGATAGGCAGCGTCACCAAGTGCGGCAAGCTGATACGTTTAATTTTAATGCCGTTGTCAGTGAGGTTTTGCAAGTCAAAAACAAGTTGATTGAGTTGTTGGAGCAACGCGAATTTTTACAAGAACGCATTAAAGAAGTCAGTTTGTGGGGAGATTTTAACCTTGCGGCAGAGGGTGAATTACAAGGCTATAAATTATGGTTCTATATTGTTCCTAAACGTTTAATGCCAAAAGTTCGTGCATCTGATTTAGTTTGGCAGCAAGTGAATGCATCCAATACTCATGCCTATGTTGTTGTGATAGCTCAGCAAGAGCCTGATGTGGCCGCTATGCCGGTACGGCGTACGCATATAGGTGATGTACCGTTATCACAACTACATAAACGCTTAGAAAATATTGAGTTGGCCATAGAAGATGCTTATGCGCAACGTGAGCATTTAACGCGTTGGATGTCATTGATTATGTTGAATTTAGCAGAATATGAAAATCGTTCTGCCTTAAAGGAAGCACACTTATTAACACGCGATGAACCTGAGGTATTTGTTGTACAAACTTGGGTAGCAGTAGACGATGTTGCCGGTATTGAAGCGTTTGCCTTGCAACACCAATTGGCTTGTTTGATTGAAAGCCCTGATGGTGAAGAATTGCCGCCGACGTTATTAAAAAATACCAATACCTTCGCGGGGGGTGAGGAAATCGTTAAGTTTTATCAAATGCCTAATTACTATGGCTGGGACCCTTCTGTTGTTGTCTTTTTTTCATTTGCGTTATTTTTTGCAATGATTCTTTCCGATGCAGGTTATGCCGCTATTTTTTTAAGTATTTTGGCTTTAAAATGGCAGAAAATGTCTGCGACGGCACAAGGTAGTCGTTTTCGGTTGTTATTGACAGTGACTTTGACGCTTGCTTTTATTTGGGGCGTGCTTGCCGGTAGTTATTTTGGTTTTAGCCCTGATGCGGAGACATTACCTGGAAAATTGAAGCTATTTGATATGAATGATTTTGATACCATGATGCAGGTATCCATTTTTGTCGGTGTAGTACATATTGCGCTTGCCAATTTGGTGCAAGCTTATCAATTGCAGGATAAAACAACTCGGTTTGCCGCACTGGGGTGGGCTTTATTTGTGATAGGAGGATTTTTGCTTTGGTTGTCTACTGCCCATGAATCGCTTATTTTACAGCAAAGTGCTTATGTGCTGTTATCCATTGCAGCCTTGGCTTTATTGTTATTTAGTACGGATAGGCCATTAAAAAAACCACTAGACTATGTATTACGTTTGGTCGATGGTTTAAAAAGTTTAACCGGCATTACCAAAATATTTGGAGATGTTTTAAGTTATATGCGTTTATTTGCCTTGGGTTTGGCGAGTGCTTCATTAGCGATTACCTTTAATCAACTGGCATTGCAAGTTTATGATGCCATGCCGGGGATGGGCTTGTTATTTAGTATTTTGATTTTAATCATAGGGCATACGCTGAATATTATGCTAGGTATCATGAGCGGAGTGGTGCATGGTTTGCGTTTAAATTTTATCGAATTTTATAATTGGAGTGTTTCAGATGAGGGCTACCCGTTTAAAGCATTTTCTAAAAAAGAGGGTTATTAATGAATGATTTTATGATTGTTTTAGGCTGGATAGGATTATATGCACCGATGGCATTAGGTGCCGTCGGCAGTATTATTGGCTGTGCCGTTGCAGGTCAGGCCGCGATTGGAGCTATGTTGGATACAGATAGTGGTTATGGTCGCTATGTTGGCGTATCAGCGATGCCGTCATCACAAGTTATTTATGGCATTGTGGTAATGTTCACGTTGAATCGAACGGTAACGACTGAAGTAGCGCCGGGTTTATTTGCTATTGGCGTTTTAGCGGGGCTGGCTTTAATGTATAGCGCGATTTATCAAGGCCAGTGCTGTGCCTCGGCCATTCATGCCTCTAAAGCTAAACCTGAGATTTTTGGCTTATCTGTCGCCCCTGCTGCCATTGTAGAAGGCTTTGCGGTCTTTGCTTTTATTTTTGCATTGGTGATTAGTGGCAATATCCCACAGACTTAAGGCTGATAAACGCGCTTGCATAGGGCGAGAGTTTGTAGACGATCTCGGTCATGAGCGTGCATTGTATTGTATAATGGTCGCAATTTTAACTCTCAACCTTAAATGATTATGGATTATTTATTAGCGACTCCCCCCTTAGATGCTTTGGAAACTGAATGTCTTATTGTTGCTGTTTTTGAAAATCAGCAACTTAGCCCAGCTGCACAGGTATTAAATGCTTTGACGGATGGTTTGATTGCAGAGATGTTGGCGCGAGGGGATATGCAAGCTAAAGTAGCTGATAGTTTGTTAATCAATTACCTACCGTGTGCATCCATAAAACGTGCTTTATTGATTGGCTTAGGTCAGGCAGATAGCATCACGCCTAAAGATTATCGTAAAGCGGTGATGAGTGCGGCAACGGCTTTAAAGGCGACTCAAGTTAGTAGTGCTGTTTGCTGTTTGCCTGAAAACCAAGTCACAGGGCAAAATATTAGCTGGAATACCCGTCAAATTGTAGAAGCTTTTTCTGCCTCTTTCTATCAGTTTAATGATTGTAAAAGTAAGCCGGACGATAAACCGGCTTTGCAACAATTAAGTATTCATAGTGAGACAGATGCCGATGCAGTGCAAACAGGTATTTATCAAGGGGAGTCAATTGCTAAAGGCGTAAAGCTTGCTAGACATGTCTCTGATTTACCCGGCAATATTTGTACGCCTGCTTATCTTGCTGAACAGGCGGTTGGCTTAGCAAAGTTTTATGATAATTTAACGGCGGAAATCTTAGAAGAAGCAGATATGGAAAAGCTCGGTATGGGCTCTTTTCTATCGGTCAGCCGAGGTAGTCGCCAGCCTGCCAAACTTATTACCTTGGAATATAATGGCGCAGATTCGGATACGCAACCGATTGTTTTTGTTGGTAAGGGGCTGACTTTTGATGCGGGGGGGATTTCATTAAAGCCAGGAGCCGGCATGGATGAAATGAAATATGATATGTGTGGTAGTGCGGCGGTATTGGGCACTTTGCAAGCCGCAGCCGCCATGAAACTCCCTTTAAATATTGTTGGCATTATTCCTTCATCGGAAAATATGCCGGATGGGGATGCCAATAAACCGGGTGATATTGTCACCAGTATGGCAGGTTTGACTATTGAAATTTTGAATACCGATGCAGAAGGCCGCTTGATTTTGTGTGATGCGCTGACCTATGCGAAAAAATTTAACCCGGATGTCGTCATTGATTTGGCCACATTAACCGGTGCGTGTTTAGTGGCTTTAGGGCGTGTGCCAAGTGGTTTGTTAGGTAACGATGATGTATTGTGTAATGACTTGCAAGCCGCGAGTGAAACTGCCTTGGATAGCGTCTGGCGTTTGCCGTTATGGGATGAATATCAAGAGCAATTAAAATCTAATTTTGCTGATATTGCCAATATTGGTGGGCGGGATGCAGGGACTATTACCGCTGCTTGTTTTTTATCGCGTTTTACCGAGGATTACCAATGGGCGCATTTGGATATTGCAGGAACGGCTTGGAAAAGTGGGGATGCAAAAGGAGCAACAGGACGACCTGTGCCTTTATTAGTGCAATATTTATTAGACCGTGCCAATATTGACTAAGTTATATTTAATAAAATCTTGATGCTCGTGGTGGGTTGCATGTTATGACGGGATTCGTCAGGGCATAAAATCCATCAGACACGCGATTTAATCATTGTCAATGTCACAACCTAAAGTTAATTTTTATATCTTGTCATCTCAGTCGGAGCAAGGCCGGCAGGCATTTGCCTGTAAATTGGCCGAAAAAGCATTTCGTCTTGGCTATAAAACCTATATTTTGACTAATTCCTTACAGCAAGCGCAACAAATGGATAAACTATTGTGGACTTTTCGTGCGAATAGTTTTGTACCGCATGCTATTTATCAGGATAGCTTACCGAGCTTGGCTAATACCATTATAATTGGAACTCAACAACCACCCGCACCTTGGCAACATACTTTAATTAATTTATCGACACAGTGTCCTGAACAAATAGAAGGGTTAACACAGATTTTTGAGTTATTAGATAATGATGAAAGCCAAAAACAGGCGGGTCGTCTGCGTTATCGTCATTATCAAACTCAAGGTATAAACCCTAATACGCATAAGATGTAACTTAAAATTTGCTATGTTAATTTGACTGCTCTAGCGTTAGTGACACTTCAATAAACCTTTATTATCTTTTATTTTAAACCACATCCATGGAAAAAACATACAACCCCGCTTCAATTGAACAACGCTGGTATTCTACTTGGGAAGAGCAAAATTATTTTGCGCCTAAACAAGAGGGTGAGTCATATTGCATTATGATTCCACCACCGAATGTGACGGGACGCTTACATATGGGGCATGCTTTTCAAGATACCATTATGGATGCCTTGACACGTTATCACCGTATGAAAGGCTATAATACTTTATGGCAACCGGGGACAGATCATGCGGGGATTGCAACACAAATGGTGGTGGAGCGTTTAATTAACCAAGAAGGTAAAACGCGTCATGATTATGGGCGTGAAAAATTTATCGAGCGTATTTGGGAGTGGAAAGAAGAATCCGGTGGTACCATTACCAAACAGTTACGTCGTATGGGGGCTTCATTAGATTGGTCACGAGAACGCTTTACCATGGATGACGGCTTGTCTGAAGCAGTTAAAGAAGTCTTTGTTAGTTTATATGAAGAAGGCTTGATTTATCGTGGCAAACGTTTGGTAAACTGGGATCCTGTGCTACATACGGCGGTATCGGATCTAGAAGTTTTGTCTGAAGAAGAAAACGGCTCTATGTGGCATATGCGCTATCCATTATCGAATGGCACCGGACATTTAATCGTTGCGACAACACGACCGGAAACCATGTTAGGTGATGCGGCGGTGGCTATTCACCCCAAAGATGAGCGTTATCAGCATTTACTGGGTGAATTTATAAAATTACCTTTATCAGGGCGTTTAATCCCTATTATTGCGGATGAATATGTTGACCCTGAATTTGGGACGGGCTGTGTCAAAATTACTCCGGCACATGATTTTAACGATTATGATGTCTGGTCGCGCCATAAAGAAATTTCCTCAATTCAAGACCAGATTCATGGTGGATTAATTAATATTTTTACACCTGATGCGGCTATTCGGGCTAATGAAGACGATGAGCAAGATTTAATTCCTGCGGCGTATATTGGCTTGGATAGAGTGGCGGCACGTAAGCAAATCGTTGCTGATTTGGATGCTTTAGGTTTGTTGGAAAAGGTGGAAGAGCATAAATTAATGGTACCTCGTGGCGATCGCTCCGGCAGCATTATTGAACCATTATTAACTGACCAATGGTATGTTAAAGTTGCGCCATTAGCTGAGCCGGCATTAGAGGCTGTTAAAAGTGGTGAAATTCAATTTGTACCTGATAACTGGAAAAATACCTATTATGACTGGATGAACAATATTCAGGATTGGTGCATTTCCAGACAAATCTGGTGGGGACACCGTATTCCTGCTTGGTATGATGCATTAGGCAATATTTATGTGGGACGTACAGAAGCCGAAGTGCGTGCAAAACATAAGCTGGCCGATGATTATGTGTTAAACCAAGATGAAGACGTTTTAGATACTTGGTTTTCGTCTGCACTATGGCCTTTCTCTACCTTAGGTTGGCCTGAGAAAACACCGGAATTAGAACAGCATTACCCTGGTAGCGTATTGGTAACCGGTTTTGATATTATCTTTTTTTGGGTTGCCCGTATGATTATGATGGGTAAAAAATTCATGGGCGAAGTGCCTTTTAAAAAGGTGTACATTCATGGTTTGGTGCGTGATGCCGAAGGTCAGAAAATGTCTAAATCTAAAGGTAATGTCTTAGACCCGATTGATTTGATTGATGGTATCAGTCTGGACGATTTGCTTGCTAAACGAACAGCCGGCATGATGCAACCGCATTTGGCTGAGAAAATTACAAAAGCAACACGTAAGGCATACCCTGAAGGTATTCCGGCTTACGGAACAGATGCATTGCGCTTTACCTTTGCGTCATTGGCTTCCACAGGGCGTGATATTCGCTTAGACGGTGGCCGTATTGAAGGTTATCGTAATTTCTGTAATAAAATATGGAATGCTGCGCGTTTTGTATTAATGAATACTGAAGAGCAGGATTGCGGTTTAAATGGAGGGGCTATTGAATATAGCCAAGCAGATAAATGGATTGTTGCGCGATTAAACCAGGTGATTGCAACAACCAGTGATGCCATAGAAAATTATCGTTTTGACCATGCGGCACAAGAGATTTATGAATTTACATGGAATGAATATTGCGATTGGTATTTAGAGTTATCTAAAATTTCTTTACAATCAGATAATATTGAATTACAACGCGGTACGCGCAAAACTCTATTATCGGTTTTAGAAACAGTGCTACGTTTAGCGCATCCGATTATGCCATTTATTACCGAAGAGATTTGGCAACGTGTTGCTCCCTTGGCAGGTGTACAAGCAGATACCATTATGTTGCAACCTTATCCTGAAACGGATACAACTTTGATTGATGCGGAGGCCATTGCCGCCATTGAATGGACTAAGCAGTTTATTTTAGGCGTACGGCGTATTCGAGGAGAAATGAATATTGCGCCAGGTAAACCCTTACCTGTTTTATTGGAAAATATGACTGCAACAGATCAGCAATATTTGTCACAAGCACAAATTTATCTGCAAAAATTAGGCCGCATTAAGTCAATTACTTGTGTGGCTGAAGGAGAGGTCGCGCCTGAATCAGCCATTGCCTTAGTAAATGACTTGCGTATTCTAATTCCTATGGCGGGTTTAATTGACAAAGAAGCGGAAATTGCACGTTTACAAAAAGAAATTACACGCCTGGAAAAAGATTTACCGCGCATAGAAGGGAAATTAAATAACCCTAAATTTGTAGATAAAGCACCTGCTGCCGTGATTGCAAAAGAAAAAGAAAAGCTAGCAAAAGCACAAGGGTCATTGCTTAATTTTAACGAGCAATTACAGAAAATTCGCTTACTTTAATGAATTTGGGCATTTAAAAACAATGTCAGAGCCTAATAGTCTTGCAACGTGGATTAGAGCCTTACATGATGAAGAGATGCCTATCTTTTCTAATACGGTGCGCAAAATTCAGTCAGTATTAGCTGATGACAAAAAAGGTGCTATGGATCTTGCATCGGTCATTATGCAAGATCCAAGCTTAACGGCTAAGCTATTAAAAATGAGTAATAGCTCTTATTACAATCCTTCTAACCAAAAGATGGTGACGGTGTCGCGTGCTATTGTTATTTTGGGGGTAGGAGTGATTCGCGAGTTAACGCTCGCCTGTTCTTTTTTTGAGGCGATTACATCGCAAAAAAATAAAGATAAAGCCAATGAAGAAATTGCAATGGCTATTCATGCTGCCGTGCAAGCAAAATCATTAGCTATACTGGTAGGCGATTCTTCACCT
>JALSIU010000329.1 GCA_026989715.1 Methylomonas sp. | reverse complement strand
GCGGATATGGGCGATACCGGTATTGCTTTTTTGGCCGTTCCGCAAATTCCGCCTCGCAACACAACGTGGTCGCAACAAGGTAAATGGGTGCATTTAGCTAAAATCGGTTTTGAAAAATACTTTATGCGCAAAATTCGCAAAGGCATTAGTGAGCCGTATTATGAAAAAATGATTCTTAAATTTATGGGCGTAGTACGCCTAAAATAGGTGAAAATATGACAATAGATCGAATTGTATTTGCCGTAGCCGGCAGTTTTATTTTAATTAGCGTGTTCTTGTCTCAGTATCATTCTGTGAATTGGTTATGGTTTACCGCTTTTGTTGGCGCGAATTTATTGCAGTCAGCTTTTTCAGGGTTTTGCCCGATGGCCATTATATTGAAAAAGCTGGGCGTTAAGTCTGGCTGTGCTTTTTAGGCAGGTAATGATTAAAATGACAGTTTAGACTGTTGCTTGATTGGATAAAAAAGGAGGGTCGGTTTTGCCGGCACTCCTTTTTTTGTGCCTGTCAATTGGGTGTTAAAAGTCGTGGCAATAGCGGTAATATGGACTTGCAGACGTAAAAAAGTAATTGGTAAAATTGAAAATTGTTGCTACGCTTTAAACAATAATAATTAGATATATTTTAGTTTATAAATACACATGTCTACCAATACTATCGATTTAGATCAATTGAATGCGTTATTTGAGAATCAAAAAAGGTTAGATGCCGCTTTTGATTCGATATTTGATGATGATTCTTTCCTGAGCGAGTTGAAAACTCTGGATACAGCGCAACCGAGTAAGGTCAAATCACGCTCAGCTACTCTTAAAGAGGATAGGTTTAACGATAATATGGCTGACTCCGGTAGTTGGTCAATATTGCGTATCTTAATTCCTGTCGCATTGGAAATTGTGGCAATTATTTATGGGATAAGCTATTTTTCCTAAGATTTACTTTGTAAAGAGCGTAGAGCCGTCTTGCAGTCATCAATGACTAGATATAACGCAGGAATTAAGACCAAAGTAATCAGGGTGGCAAATAAAATGCCAAAGCCGATAGAAACAGCCATAGGAATTAAAATGCGAGCTTGGCGTGAGGTTTCTAAAATCATCGGTACTAAACCAAAAAAGGTGGTTAAGGTGGTTAAAATAATGGGGCGAAAGCGTTGCACAGCGGCCATTTTAATGCGCTCTTTAGCAGATAATTCTTGTTTACTTTGTAAATTAACCGCTTGGCTAACCAGCACTAAACTATCATTAACGACAATGCCGGATAATGCCACGATGCCTAACATACTTAAAACGCTTAAGTTATAGCCCATAATAAGGTGACCAAAAATGGCGCCAATCATACCAAAAGGAATGCTGATAATGACAATGAGCGGCAATATGTAACTTCTAAATGGAATGGCTAACATGGCATAAATAGCTAAAATGGCGAAAATAAAGCTTAGCTTTAAGCTGCCAATACTATCGGCCATATCCGCCTGTTGTCCCTGAAAACTATATTCTAAGCCTGGGTATTGTTTGACAAGTGCCGGTAAAGTATCCGCTTTTAAGCCATTGATGATATTAACCGATTGATTGCGTGGGGTGGCATTTGCGGTAATTTGTACATTACGCTTACCATTACGACGTTTGATTTCGGTTAGGGCATGGCCTGGTTTGACTTGCACCACTTCATTCAGTGGAATAAAGCGGCCTTGGTCACTTTGGATAAGAAAATTGTACATATCTTGTGCAGAGGCGCGCTCATTTTCCGGCAGGCGTACCATCACTTTTATTTCATTGCGGCCACGTTGTTGACGTAAAACTTCTGCACCATAAAATGCATCGCGTACCTGCCGAGCCACCGATAAGGCAGTTAAACCTAAGCTTTCCCCTTCGGGCAGTATACTGAAATCTAATTGTTGTTTGCCTTGGCTCATGCTGTTGGTAATATCGGTTGCCATGGGATAAGCGCGTAATGCTTGGGTGAGCTGTCTGCCGGCTTGTTCTAATATGGCGGTGTCGTGGTGCGTTAATTCGACGGTGATGGCCGAACCTGCGCCAGGTCCTCCTGAGTCGGATTCAAAAATAAGGCTTTCTATGCCCGCTATTTCCCCTGTATTGCTGCGCCATAATGCGCTAAATTGCGCTGTACTCATAATTTTATGACGTATTTCAGGCGGGGCTAAATAAGCGCGGATATAAGCTTTATGGCTGCCGCCTTTCCCAATTTCAGCAAAAATACCGCGAATAAGTTGCTCGCCATTGCGTACATTTTCGGTACTGGCGCGTGCCGTGCGCACCAGTTTTTTAACGATAGCTTGGGTTTTTTCTACCGGCGTGCCGTAAGGTAAGCTTAACGTGGCTTGTGCAAAATCGGATTCGGTTTTAGGAAACATAGACAAGCCCATACGACCACTAGCGGCGTAAGAAAGCGTGGCAATTAATAATGCAATCGCGGTGACAATCGTTAAGTAACGATATTTTAAAGAGAGGTCTAATGCATGACCATAATATTTTCTCGTCCAGTTTCTAAAGCCATGACTAAACCCTTGTTGTTTGATGTATAACCAATATTGAAAACCGGCGCCGTGTTGCGGTTTGATATGTGCTAAATGATGCGGCAAGATAAATAAACTTTCGATGAGCGAGAGCAAAAAGACGGTAATGACCACACTGGGAATCATGACAAAAATTTTCCCCATTACACCCGGCATAAAAAATAAGGGCATAAAGGTCGCAATATTGGTCAAAATACTAAAAGTAACCGGTGCCGCCATATCTTGTACGCCCTTAATGGCAGCTTCTAGAGCGGGATGACCTTCTTGTCGGTAATGGTAGATATTTTCCCCAATAATAATGGCATCATCGACCACAATACCAAGGGCGATAATAAAGGCAAACAAGGAAACCATATTCAATGAAATGCCCAGCGTGGGTAAAAATAAAAATGAACCCAAAAATGCGATAGGAATACCGGTCATCACCCAAAAGGCTAAACGCAATTCCAGAAATAAAGCCAGTGTAATGAACACTAGCGTTAAGCCTAAAGCACTATTGCGCAGTAATAAATCAACGCGTTCTGCGTAACTCACGGAGGCATCATAACGAATTTCTATGTGTATGCCTTTAGGTAGTGAATTTTTACTGAGAGCCATTTGTTGTTTGACCGCTTCGGCAATATCAATAGGGGCTTGATGACCTACGCGATAAACCTGCAACATAATGGCGGGGTAATTATTATAATTTGCTGAATAATCCGTCTCTTCATAGTCATCGTTAATATTGGCAATATCGCCTAGCAAAACCTGCCCACCTGAGGGGGTGGTAATAATCGGCATATTGGCAAAATCTTGTCCGGTTTCTTTACGCTCTTGCATCCGCACTAGAATTTCACCGGTATCTGTTTTGACGCTCCCCCCGGGCAAGTCGATACTGGCATTACGGATGCGTTGTGCCACAGTGGCCAGTGAGAGTTGGTAACGCCGTAAATTTTCTTGAGGAATTTCGATGCTAATTTCTAAAGGTCGCACGCCTTCTAGCTCGACTTGTGTGATGTGAGCCGATTGTAACAATTGTTCACGAAAGTTCTCTGCTAATTTATGTAGTATCCATGCCTCGGTCTCACCATATAACACTAATGAAACCGTTTTACGTTTACTGGCGATAATCTTGACCTTAGGGTCTTCGGCATCTTCGGGGAAGGTGGTAATTAAATCGACTTCTTGCTGTATGTCTTGTGCCAGCAAATTAATATCCGCATCGGTCATCACATCGACAATGACAGAGCCTGTTCCTTCTTGCGCGGTTGAGCTAATTTCATCTACGCCTTCTAAGCCGGAAATGGCATCTTCTATTGCCAATAACATACTGCGTTCTATTTCTTCCGGGTCGGCGCCGGTATAAACGACATTGATGCTGATATTATCTGTCACAAAATCAGGGAAGACTTCTTGTTTCATATTGCCCATAAACAATAAGCCGCCTAAGATAAAGGCAGCCATAAGTAAATTAGCCGCAACAGGGTGCGTTGCCATCCAGCTTACCGAGCCATGTGTCTCCATTTTCATCGCAATCAATCCTTATATGTGGCAGTGCGTAGTTGCATGCCTTGTACTGGGGTGCTGAGTGGGCTACTGATAATGCGGAGATGCTCAGGTAATGCGTTGCGCTCAATAAATATTTGCCCATGCTCTTTCCAAACAGGGCTAACAGGGTATTTATTTAAGGTATTTTCCGCAGTGAGCAACCAAAGTTGTTGGCCATTATGCAGTAAGGACTCAGGGAGACTAATCACATTTTTTAGCATGCGCCCTGTTATATCGAGGTGTACAAAAGCCCCTAAAATTAAAGGCGGTGCATTCTTATTGGCAGGTTTTTGGCTAAGAGGGTCTTGTACTTCAATAATAATTTGTGCCATTCGACCTGTATTTTCTAATTCGGCTTGTAAACGAATAACTCGCCCCATACGGTAAACCTGCTCGCCCCAGGCTGCTGTATGACTGACTTTAACCGTGGCACCGGTGGTGCTATTAATGTCCGGTATGTTGATGTACTTTAATTGTTTGATGGGGAGTGTGGCTTTAATCCAGAAGTAATCTGTTCCGGCTAATTTGACCAGCGGTGTTCCTGTTGAAAAAGTGGAGACCCAAGAGCCTATATGGGCATTGGTTGCTAAGATAATGGCATTAAAGGGGGATTTTGTTTTGGTGCGCTGTAAGTTTAGCCTGGCTTGGGTTAGTGCGGCTTCTGCGGCCTTTACTTTGCTTTTAACCAATGCTAAATGGGGTTTACGCAAAACCAGTTCCATGCTTTGTGCATTCAGTTGACTACTTAATAATTTAAACTCACGTTGCGCAATTGCTTGTCTACCTTTTTCTAGTGTTAATTCAAATTGTGCTTGAGCTAATTCATTCTCTTTTTGGGCAATGGTGAGCTCATAATCGGTGGGGTCAAGCTGGACAATTTGTTCATCTTTTTTTAAAAATCCCCCCGGAATAAAATTAGGATTGACGGCAACCACTAAACCATTAATACGTGAGGTTAAATTAACGAGTTGAGCCGGGGTAATCGTTCCCATTGCTTGGATAGTCGTTGGATAGTCTATGACTTTGGGTTGGATGTATTCAATTAAGGGAATACTTTTTTGGGGGGCGGCCGCTTTGGCTTTTGGTTTGTGGCTTAGCCAATAATAAGATAAACCAAAACCTATACATAAAATCAATAAAGCCAGCATCCATTGTAAAAGGCGTTTAGCCATGTTGTGTGTCCTTAGCGTGTTGATTTTCGGTGTTGATGGCATTGGGTAATGACCAGCTGCCAGCCAGCGCACGGTATAGCTGAATACGATATTCTATCAGTAAGCGTTTGGCAAAAATGCGCCGACGCTCTAGTGCTTGTTGGCTGATTTGTGTGGATAATACTCGTAAAAAATCCATTGCGCCGTATATATAACGGGTACGAATTTGTAATGTGGCTTGTTGTGAGTATCGGTATTGTTTGTCTAAACTTACAATTAGTTTTTGCTGTTGCTGTTCGCGAATCAAAGCATCTTCTACTTCTTTAATGGCTTGCTGAATTGCTGTGGCATAATTATTTAAGGCTTCTGCCGCCACCGCTCGCGTGCGCTCAACTTCAGCAACACGCCGGCCACCATCAACAATCGGCATAATAAGGTTACCTGCCAAAGTTCCTATCCAGTTATTAAATAATGACTGTAGATTAGGCGCAGTGGCATCAATACTGGCGGATAAACTGAGCTTTGGATAACGGTCGGCAATGGCGGATGCAATGCGTTGATCGGCGGCTTGCACACGATAATAAGCGGTACGCAAATCAGGTCGGCGTTGCAATAATTCACTGCTCAGGCCTGATTGCGGTTGTGGCGGCAGTTGTGGCAGGTCATTTTGTTTCGGTATGTTCAGCATACCCGGCGCTTTTCCGGTTAAGATGGCTAATTGGTGTTCCAATACTTTTGTGGCAGCTAATACATCACTTTGATCCCCTACTGTTGCTGCTAAAATTTGCTGTTGTTGAAATAAATCGGCTGCAGTTGCTTGCGCCCCTGCAAAGCGTGAAATCATGAGTTGCACATTATCTTGATTGGTTTTGATTTGTTGTTGCAATAGCCGTAATTGGCTACGCTGTTCTATTAAGCGATACCAAGTAATGGCCACTTCAGTGGAAACAGAAATGGCTGCAGTCTTTAAGTTTTCAGCCGCAGCACGCACATCTAATTCAGCGGCATGGGTTTGTGCTCGGATTCGCCCCCATAAATCCACTTCATAACTGGCTCCTAAACCTAAGCTGAAATAGGCGTTATCTGTTGTATTGCGATAGGTTTTATTGCCATTGAAAATAGCATTAATACTCGGGATTAAATTGGCACTGGTTTTGTCGGCAAGTGTTTGTGCTTGTTGTAGGCGATTAAAGGCGGCCAATAAACTGAAATTATTGTTTAATGCCATATCAATCAGCTGATTCAGTTGCGGGTCGTTAAGTACCAACCACCATTTTTCTTGCATGGGCAGTTGGCCTGCTTGTGAAAAGTGTGTCGGTATATTGGTAGGCGGCTGGATGTCCTCTATGGGAGTCGCGCAGGCACTGAGGAGCATAGCTGCGAAAATAAGCAACCGGTATCGAATCTTCAAAGCGATGTTTAGTTTATTATCGGGTGTTATGGAGAGAGTAAAACTATTATGCGGGTTTAGCGGATTAATTAGTATGTTTTAATATTATAACCTGCCTTGGGGTTAAGAAGTAAAGCAATGCTCTGGTTAAATATATTTAGTCATTTGTGTTGGCCGGCCACTTTCATTATCGTGTCAGCGTCAGTTTTTTGAGTAAGTTTAGAATTGTTCTCATGAATTTTCAAGGCGACGGCTAACAGTGTATTTGTACAGATTCTATACTTTACCAATTAGCTAATACCTAGCATAATGGGCAAGAAAATTAATCCCATCATTAATACTTTAAATATAAGGAAAAATGACTTATGAGTGACGCGAAACATTGCCGTTTATTAATTTTAGGCTCAGGGCCTGCAGGCTATACCGCCGCTGTGTATGCGGCACGAGCTAATCTTAACCCTGTTATGGTAACAGGCTTACAGCAGGGCGGACAATTAACGACAACGACTGATGTTGATAATTGGCCAGGCGATGATGCAGGGGTTCAAGGCCCTGAGTTGATGGAAAGAATGCGTAAACATGCCGAGCGTTTTGAGACGGAAATTATTTTTGACCATATTCATACAGCTGATTTATCACAGCGTCCTTTTAAATTAACGGGGGATGCAGGGAGTTATACTTGTGATGCGCTCATTATTGCAACCGGCGCATCCGCTATGTATTTAGGCTTAGACTCAGAAGAGGCTTTTTCAGGTAAAGGCGTTTCGGCCTGTGCGACATGTGATGGTTTCTTTTATAGAAATAAACCGGTGGCTGTTATCGGTGGTGGTAATACTGCCGTTGAAGAGGCTTTATATCTCGCTAATATCGCTTCGCATGTGACAGTTATTCATCGTCGTGATAAATTTCGTTCTGAGAAAATTTTAGCTGATAAGCTAATAGATAAAGCCGCTAATGCGAATGTCACCATTGAATGGAATCATACTTTAGATGAAGTTTTAGGCGATGAGATGGGCGTGACGGGGATGCGCATTAAAAGCACTATTGATAACAGTACGAAAGAAGTGGATGTACATGGTGTTTTTATCGCCATCGGTCATCGCCCTAATACTGAAATATTCAAAGAGCAATTAGCGATGGATGAGCATGGCTATTTACAGGTTAATAGCGGTATTGCAGGGAATGCAACAGCGACTAATATTCCTGGTGTATTTGCGGCAGGGGATGTAATGGACTCAATGTATAAACAGGCCATTACTTCGGCAGGAGCAGGTTGTATGGCGGCATTGGATGCTGAAAAATACTTGGATGATTTAGACGCTTAAGTGTTTTTTTGCATGAATTTTTAAAAAAATAATTTGATTTTAAGAAAAGTAGAACGCATTAATAAAAATTATCTCAGGAGAGAGTTATGACACATTTATCAGAAATAGAAGGCATCGGTGCAACGTATGCTGAAAAATTAGAAGCCGCCGATATTCATTCAATTGAAAAGTTGTTGGAACTAGGCTGTGAGAAAAAAGCCCGTAAAGAACTGGCTGAACAAACCGGTATTAGTGAAAAATTAATTTTAAACTGGGTAAATCGCGCCGACCTTGCGAGAGTCAAAGGCATTGGTACTCAATATGCCGATTTATTAGAACATGCAGGAGTGGATACGGTACCTGAACTGGCACAGCGCCGCCCTGATAATCTGCATGCAAAAATGCAGGAAGTCAATGAAACCAAAAAATTAGTCAGAAGTTTACCGGCACTATCGCAAGTAGAAAAATGGGTTGCGCAGGCCAAAGAGTTGCCTAGGATGATTAATCATTAATTTGTCATCAAGATAAACAAGCGAGTGCAAATATAAGGCATGCTGTCTTTATTGCACTCGTTTCATTAATGTATTGTCATGACAACTCGCGATCCAAGACAGGCGAATGATAATCGTCGCCGTATTGAGAGGCGCAATCATAAGCGGCGATTAATCCAGTATGAATTTGGTAGCTCACTTTGGGTTAGCGCCATTCAGCAAGAGTACCTGCTTTGGCCAAAGCATGAACGGCGCGTACAAAATAGGCGTATGCAGGAACGCAGAAAAAATTATCGGCGTATGCGTCATTTTGGTATATCGGGTCGCCCAATTAATCGTCAAGAACTGCATGCTTTACTCACCCAAGAAGAAAAGCAAATGTTGGATGAGCTTATGCAGGATGATCTTTAAGTGCAAGCGTACGCAGTTTTTATATGCCTGTGCCGGCAAAATTGTGCATCCTATTTTAAACTCAATATCAATTAATCTCTTCGTTTTACCCTAACTGTTATGCTAAAAAAAATACCGTTATTACTTTTATGTTGTCTTTTGTTACTTTCTGCTTGTGCCACCAGTCCATTAGGGCGCAGTCAATTAACATTGATGTCTGAGAGTGAAATGAACAG
>JALSIU010000328.1 GCA_026989715.1 Methylomonas sp. | reverse complement strand
GATAATGTACAGCGTTGCCGCAGTGCGTTATCGATTATTAATATTTCAGAATAGTGGCTAAGAGGTATTGTTTAGCATGAAAATGACTAAAATTTATGAAGGTGCGTACCAATGGATTATGTATGCGCGGGATGTTAATAAGCCTGACAATATTATTGATACCAATCAGTATATAGTCAGAACGGCAAATCGCTGTTTGTTGTTAGACCCGGGAGGTGTTGAATTATTTGCTCCGATGTTAGCGGCAGTTTTGCATCATGCACCTGTAGAAGAAATTACTGATATTTTTGCATCGCACCAAGACCCTGATATTATTTCATCATTAGGCTTATGGGATCAGGCATTACCTCATGCCAAACTGCATGCGCCTGCTTTATGGGAGGGTTTTTTACGGCATTTTGGTTGTGAGGAAATTGAGTATGTCGGTATTCCTGATAATGGCGGTACCATTCAGTTAGATGGTGCTGAATTGCACATGATTCCGGCACATTACTTACATTCTTCTGCCAATTTTCATATTTATGACCCAAAAGCAAAAATATTAATGTCGGGTGATGTAGGCGCGGCATTAGAAGAGCCTTGTGGACCTATTTTTGTTGAAGATTTTGATGCACATATTGATAAAATGCGCTTTTTTCATCAACGCTGGATGCCCTCGAACCAAGCGAAAAGGGACTGGATTGATAGGGTGCGTAAATTGGAGATAGATATTATGGCACCACAGCATGGCCGTGTTTTTAAGGGCGATGATGTCAAACGTTTTTTAGATTGGTTTGAGGGATTGCAGGTTGGGATTGCGGTGTAGTTGTATTAATTGTCTGCCTGAATGAACGTATTACCTGACTTTAATGCCGTCATTTTTGATTTGGATGGGTTAATATTAGATACTGAAATAACCTACTTCAGAGCATGGCAACAAGCAGCAGAAGCACTAGGGTATGTTATTAATCAGGATTTTTGCAGCAAAGTATCAGGTATGCCCTTTGCGCATATTGAACAGCAATTAATTCAATCTTTAGGTGCAAACTTTCCTTTGGCTGAGTTTTATCATTTAAGTGCTATTTATTGGCGTGCTATAGTCGATAAAGAAGGTATTTCTGTTAAAAAAGGCGTATATGATAGTTTACAAGCACTTGATTCATGCGCCATAGCTTATTGTTTGGCAACTAATAGTCCTGAAGTGAATGCGCGTGAGTGTTTGCAATTTGCAGGTATTGCGCACTTGTTTCCAACGATTGTCAGTCGTGACCATGTTGCATCACCTAAGCCTGCGGCAGATATATTTTTACACGCGGCGTGCGTTTTAAAACAGCCAATTGATACCTGTTTAGTGATAGAAGACTCACTGATTGGTTTGTTGGCCGCTAAAAATGCCTGTGCTTTCTCAATATTGGTGCCCTCTATTCCTGATATGGATGGTAAAATGCAAGCTTTGGCAGGGCTTGTGCTGAATGATTTATCAGAATTTGCTAAGCTGGTGCAAGAAAAGTAAACAATCCTGTATAATGCCCCGTTTTATTTGTCTTTCGTTTTGCGGTTAACCATTTGAAATCCACTCCAGCTAAAATTACGGTGATTGCGCCGGCACGTTTACATATGGGCTTTATTGATTTAAGCGGCTCATTAGGGCGACATTTTGGTAGTATTGGTGTGGCACTTAATGAGATAAATACCCGGCTATCAATTTCTTACGCTGATAAGCTGTGTTTTTCCGGCATAAAATCTTCCCGAGCCAAGGCCTGTTTGCAACGATTGTGTAATACTTTAAACGTAGCGGATACACTGCATTTAGAATTAGAAGCCAGCATTCCTGAGCATGTGGGGTTGGGGTCAGGAACGCAAATGTCAATTGCCATCGGTATGGCATTAAATGCTTTTTACGAACTAGGCTTGAGTGTGCGTGATATTGCGCAACTATCGGCACGAGGTGCGCGCTCGGGTATTGGTATTGCTATTTTTGAGCAAGGTGGTTTGATTGTTGATGGTGGACGTGGTGCACATACTGTTACGCCACCTGTCATATCGCGCATGAATATTCCGGATGACTGGCAGTTTATTTTGGTATTTGATAGTCGAGGGCAGGGTTTACATGGTAATGCGGAAATTCAAGCGTTTAAGGCGTTGCCTGCTTTTCCGCAGGAAGAAGCGGCACGTTTGTGTTATTTGTTGATGATGCAAGGTTTGCCTGCTTTGGCTGAGGCTAATATTGCATTATTTGGCGATAGCATTACGCAATTGCAACGCTCTGTTGGTGAGCACTTTGCCGGGGCACAGGGGGGGATTTTTACCAGCCATGAAGTCGCAATGGCAATGCAATTTTTGCAAGCACAAGGTGCGACTGCGATTGGGCAAACGTCTTGGGGGCCTACCGGGTTTTGCTTGGTACAAGGCGAGGGTATCGCGTTAAGATTACAAGAACAAGTGATAGAAAATTTTACCCATTGTGAGCACTTGAGTGTGCGCCAGGTGACTGCTAGAAATTTTGGCGGCGAGATTATCGTAAGCGACTTATAAAATAAGAGTGTTGTGGCCTTAGCGTTAGCTCAAAAGACGACAAACATTGATTATGTGCTCATTATTGCTAGTTCAGGCAGAATGTTGGCACAAGCGGCAAAACAGGCAGGGTATGCGTCTTTAGTAATTGATTTATATGCAGACCAAGATACTGAGGCGTTAGCCGAAAAAGTGTGTCGCGTTGATGATTTAAGCTTGGCAAGGGTGCGGATAACTGTCGAATCTTTAGCTAAGGTGTATGCAATAAAATGCGTGGTTTATGGCAGTGGCTTAGAATTCAGCCCTGAGACATTGTCTTGGTTGGCGGTAAATTTACAGCTTAAGGGGAATGAAAGTGTCGTTTTGCAACAATTTAGCAATAAGGAACACTTTTTTCGGCAGCTAAAGGTGTTGCAAATTTGCTATCCGGAGGTATGCTTTTCCAAGCCTAGGGAAAGTTCCGGCTGGCTATTGAAGTCGATGCAGAGTGCGGGTGGTGTCGGGGTTAGGCGAGCCGATAGTGATGCAGGTGCAAATGAATATTACCAGCGGTTTTGTGTAGGTGAGGTTGGTTCAGTCTTATTTTGTGCCAATGGTAAGCAGGCGCAAGTTATCGGGTTTCATAGGCAATGGGCAGCTGGCCGGCATGATTTTACTTTTGCCGGTATTATGCGTGCGCCTATTTTGCCTAAGCGTAAGCAACAGCAAGTACAAGAGTGGTTGGAGCGTTTGGTTGCACATTACCAGCTACAAGGATTGGGAAGCTTGGATTTTATTTGGGATGGCAGACAGTGCTATTTTTTAGAATTAAACGCTCGTCCGCCTGCGAGTATGTCGCTATATCCTGAGTTGGATTTATTTACAGCACATTTGACAGGACAGGTGACAATATTGCAGCCCGATACTCTTGTGCGTGGTTTGCAAATAGTGTTTGCACGTAAGCGATGTCATATTAAACAGATTCAATGGCCGCAATGGAGTTATGACCGGCCTAAAATACAGACGGAAATAATGAAAGGAGAGCCGGTTTGCAGCATTATGGCTCAGGGAATGACGGTTCAACAACTTGAGGAAAGTTTGTTGGAAAAACAACAATTTATAGAAAATAACATTTATTAAGGTATTTACCATCATGCAATACACAGCGAGCGTTAATCAGCTTACCGCGCCTTTAGTACAAGAATTAATTGATAATGCAGATAAATTAAGACTTGATATTCAAACCATGGAAAATGGTTGTACTATTATTGATGCAGGTATTAATGTGCCGGGCGGTTTAGAAGCGGGGCGCATTATTACTGAGATTTGTTTAGGTGGTATGGGTACTGTTGCTATTACTAGCAGTGCTTACACTGAAAATTGGCCGTTAAGTATTACTGTTTATAGCAGTAATCCTGTATTGGCTTGTTTAGGTAGCCAATATGCCGGCTGGAGTCTGTCGCATGAAAAATACTTTGCGTTGGGTTCAGGGCCTGCGCGTGCGATGGCAACAAAAGAAAAAGAGGGGGATGTTTTACCGGTAGAAGAGCTCTATAAAGAGTTGGATTATAGAGATGCGGCTGAAACGGCAACCTTGGTCATAGAAAATGATGCCATCCCCCCAGTCGAAATTGTCGAAAAAATAGCACAAGCTTGCGGTGTTGCATTTGATAAATTAACCATTATTGTTACGCCTACCAGTAGCTTGGCAGGTAGTGTACAAGTCGTTGGTCGTGTATTGGAAGTGGCTATGCATAAAGCACATGAATTGCATTTCCCTTTAGAAAATATTATTGATGGTATGGGGAGTGCACCGATTTGTCCGCCACACCCTGATTTTGTGCAAGCAATGGGGCGTACTAATGATGCCATTTTATTTGCGGGGCAAGTGCATATTTTTGTAAAAGGCAGTGATGCAGAGGCGGAAAAATTAGCAACCGCATTACCGAGTTCAACCTCTAAAGATTATGGCAAACCTTTTGCACAAGTTTTTAAAGATGCTAAATATGATTTTTTTAAAATTGATGGCATGTTATTTAGCCCGGCAAGTGTGATTGTGACTGCGGTTGAATCTGGCAATAGTTTTCGTGCCGGTAAGCTTGATAATGCATTATTAAACCAATCTTTTGGTGCATAAAATATAATTACCGGTTTACTCTATATTTTTACTAATAAAGTAGGGTAAAATGAGCGGTTTAATTATGGGCGCAGTAATGCGGTGCATTATTGATTTTTGGCTCCATTAATTGGTTTATAGCCAATTATATAACAGGTTTTTATACCTATCCTTTTAGAGTACAACAATGACAGATTTATCTCTTTATAGAAACATCGGTATTTTCGCGCACGTTGATGCGGGAAAGACTACAACAACGGAACGGATCCTAAAACTGACCGGAAAAATCCATAAGTTAGGTGAAGTACATGATGGTGCGGCAACAACGGATTTCATGGAGCAAGAGCAAGAACGTGGAATCACGATTCAATCAGCGGCAACCTCTTGTTTTTGGAATAAGCATCGTTTCAATATTAT
This sequence comes from Methylomonas sp., assembly GCA_026989715.1. Lineage (GTDB taxonomy): Bacteria > Pseudomonadota > Gammaproteobacteria > Methylococcales > Methylomonadaceae > Methyloprofundus. Next base: position 4,078 of record JALSIU010000328.1, on the reverse strand, counting down.
TGATACTCCGGGACACGTTGATTTTACTATTGAGGTATACCGTTCATTAAAAGTACTAGATGGCGGTATTGGTGTATTTTGTGGTTCCGGTGGTGTAGAGCCGCAATCAGAAACTAACTGGCGTTATGCGAATGAGTCAGAAGTTGCACGTATTATTTTGGTCAACAAATTAGACCGTTTAGGGGCTGATTTCTACCGTGTTGTAAAACAAGTTGAAGACGTACTCGGTGCAAATCCATTAGTGATGGTCTTACCGATTGGTAGGGAAGATGACTTCGTGGGTGTGGTTGATTTATTGACTGAAAAAGCGTGGGTTTGGGATAACTCAGGCGATCCAACAAATTACGAAATTCAAGATATTCCGGCGGATATGCTTGATGATGTCGCAGAATATCGTGAAAAATTAATCGAAACGGCATTAGAGCAAGATGATGAGGCGATGGAAAAATACTTGGAAGGTGAAGAGCCAAGTATGGAAACCATTAAAGCCTGTATCCGTAAAGGAACTATCAATCTTGATTTTTTCCCAACGTACTGTGGTTCTGCCTTTAAAAACAAAGGTATTCAATTAGTCTTAGATGCTGTTATTGACTACTTGCCATCACCTACAGAAGTAAAACCTCAGCCGGAAGTTGATGAAGAAGGTAACGAAACAGGTGAATTAGCAATTGTTGATGTAGACCGTCCATTCCGTGCTTTGGCATTCAAAATCATGGATGATCGGTATGGTGCTTTAACGTTTATTCGTATTTACTCTGGTAAATTGAATAAAGGCGATACTTTATTAAATAGCTATACAGGTAAAACTGAGCGTATCGGTCGCATGGTAGAAATGCATGCTGATGAGCGTATTGAGTTAGATTACGCACAAGCTGGTGATATTATTGCTGTGGTCGGTATGAAAAATGTGCAAACAGGACATACTTTATGTGACCCTAAGCATCCTGCTACATTAGAGCCTATGGTTTTCCCTGATCCTGTTATCTCGATTGCCGTATCGCCAAAAGATAAAGCCGGTTCTGAGAAAATGGGGATTGCAATTGGTAAAATGGTTGCAGAAGATCCTTCTTTCCGTGTTGAAACCGACGAAGATTCAGGTGAAACGATTCTACGTGGCATGGGGGAATTACATTTAGATATTAAAGTTGATATTCTAAAACGTACTCATGGTATTGATGTGGAAGTTGGTAAACCACAAGTTGCTTACCGTGAAACGATTACTAAAATGGTTGAAGATAGTTACACCCATAAAAAGCAATCAGGTGGATCGGGGCAGTTTGGTAAGATTGATTATATTATTGAGCCGGGTGAGCCTGGATCAGGTTTTGTTTTTGAGTCAAAAGTAACAGGTGGTAACGTTCCTAGAGAATTTTGGCCAGCGGTTGAAAAAGGCTTTAAAAGCATGATTGATACAGGGGTATTAGCTGGTTTCCCTTGTTTGGATTTTAAAGTAACCTTGATGGATGGTGGCTTCCATGCCGTGGATTCCTCGGCGGTGGCCTTTGAAATTGCGGCAAAAGCCGCGTATCGTCAATCAATTCCTAAAGCGGGTCCTCAACTGATTGAACCTATCATGAAAGTAGATGTGTTCACGCCCGAAGATCATGTAGGTGATGTGATTGGTGATTTAAACCGTCGTCGTGGCATGATTCAAGGTCAAGAAGCAGGCGTAACCGGTGTACGTATTAAAGCGGAAGTACCTTTAAGTGAAATGTTTGGCTATATTGGTGATTTACGTACAATGACATCAGGTCGCGGACAATTCTCTATGGAATTTTCGCATTACCTACCATGCCCTAAAAATGTTGCTGAAGAAGTTATCAAAGAAGTACAAGAGCGCGAAAAAGCGAAAAAATAAGTTATTTTATGCTTATATAGCATAAACGCGTTAACTTAAGTTTTTAGACCAAAAAAAGCCACCTGCTATTTTTTAGCCGGTGGCTTTTTTGTTTTTATGATACTTTGAGTTTGCAAGTATTAATGCTTGTATCTGTATTGTTTGTTAAAATTACTAGCCTTTATTTAAGGTGCTGAGCAAGGTTTGTCTCTTGCTTGGCTCTTAGTGCAAGTGTTATTAAACCTTTTGCCATTATCAATTACTTCATGCCGCAACAGCAACATTTACTTCCTTACTTATCAGATACTGCGCGACTTTTTTCAGGTATTGCGAAACAGCCTTGGTCTGTCTTTTTAGATAGTGGTTTACATGATGGTCGGCAAGGCCGGTTCGATATTATTGCAGCCAATCCTGTGTGTACTTTATTGACACAAGGGGCGCAAACGCGTGTGATAAGTGTGGCTGAGGATTTTACTTCAACGGAAGACCCGTTTACTTTATTAAAACAGCAATTACCTTTTCGGCCGGCATTGGACGGTATACCTTTCAATGGGGGAGCCATTGGTTATTTTGGCTATGATTTAGCACGTCAATTGGAGAAAATTCCCGAATTAGCGGTGGATGCCGAGCATATTCCGGATATGGCGGTCGGGATTTATCAGTGGGCTGTTGTGGTTGACCATCTCACTGAGCAAAGTTATTTGGTGGGTACTGCGGATGATGCCTTGCATTGGCAGGCTTTAATTGAGCAGTTTAGCCGGTATTCTACTGCGCTTGTCAATACTGAAGATTTTCAGGTAACAGGGCAAGTTAAGGCAAATATGACAGAGCCGGAATATGCCGCAGCTTTTGCCAAAATTAAACATTATTTAAAAGAAGGGGATTGTTATCAGGTCAATTTGGCACAACGTTTTGCAGCGGACTGTGTTGGCGATCCTTGGCAGGCTTATTTACAATTACGTGTCTTGAATTCGGCACCTTTCAGCGCTTATTTGAATGTACCGGGGGTGCAAGTTTTAAGTTCATCACCTGAGCGTTTTTTGCAGGTCGTCAATGGTGTGGTAGAGACAAAACCCATTAAAGGCACGCGTCCACGTAAAACGGGGCAAGCAGAAAATCAGCAACAGATTGCGGCTTTGCAAAGTAGTCACAAAGACCGTGCTGAAAATGTCATGATTGTTGATTTATTGCGTAATGATATTAGCAAAAATTGTATTTCCGGCTCAGTACAAGTACCGCGCTTATTTAATGTAGAAAGTTATGCGACCGTGCATCATTTGGTCAGTACGGTAGTGGGTAAATTAGCCGATGATTGTCATGCTTTAGATTTATTGCGGAGTTGTTTCCCTGGAGGTTCGATTACCGGTGCGCCCAAAATTCGCGCGATGGAAATTATTGAAGAGCTAGAGCCGAATCGGCGTGGTATTTATTGTGGCTCAATTGCCTATATTGGTTTTGATGGTAATATGGACAGTAATATTGCCATTCGTACTTTAGTGCATTCCGAGCAAAGCATCCGGTTTTGGGCGGGTGGTGGCATTGTTAATGATTCGGTATGCGCTGATGAATATCAAGAATGTTTTGATAAAGCGGCGGCGATGTTGCGTTTATTAGCTGATTTGCAAGTATCGTGATTATTTTAAAACTCGGTGGTAGTTTATTATCCGGGGCTACATTACAGCAGTGGTTAAGCTTGGCTTCTGCGCAAGGCAAAGGTAAAGTCGTTATTGTGCCGGGCGGTGGTGTTTTTGCCGAACAAGTGCGTTTAATGCAGGATAAATGGCACTATCATGATAAGACTGCGCACTATATGGCATTGTTGGCCATGCAACAAATGGCCTTATTGTTACAAGATTTATGCTCTGATTTAATGATTGTGCAACATGTAACTGCTATTCGGCCTGCACTGTTGCAACAACGTGTCGTTATTTGGTCGCCTTTGGCTGTGGAGCTAGATGCCGCCGATGTGCCGGCTACTTGGGATATAAGCTCAGATAGTTTGGCGGCTTGGTTGGCTGTGCAACTATCGGCTAAGCAGTTATTATTAATTAAATCGGCACATATTGCAGCAGATCAGTCTATTGAGCATTTAGTAAAATTAGGCGTGCTTGATGGGGCATTTATGCGGTTTGTTCAGGGACAGAATTTAGTGATACAGTGTTTGTCGAGCCATAGCTTGCCTGAGTTGTCATCCCTTTTAAATTCAGTCGATTGTGAAAATTAAGATGTCAAAATACAGTC
>JALSIU010000327.1 GCA_026989715.1 Methylomonas sp. | reverse complement strand
AACTGATATTATGTGCAACCAGTTCATACAATTTACTGAGGTTCGCTTCAGCATTGGTCATCATGACCGACTCGGTCAATTCAAATTCGACATGTTGGTTTAGAACAGGGTCGGCAAAAAATTTTTTAACCGTCTGCATCATATCTACCTGATGAAACTGTAATGAACTGACATTTAAAGCCAGTTTAAACTCTTCGGGTATTAAGTCTTGCCGTTGCCATGTTAGCAAGGTATTGCTAAATTGCTCAAATACCCAACTGCCTATGGTTAAAATTTGCCCGGTTTGTTCTGCTAAAGGAATAAATTCATTTGGCACAATGTCACCTTTATTTTTATGCCTCCAGCGTAATAAAACTTCAGCCCCCACCATTTTGCCGGATTGTAAATTCATTTGCGGCTGATAGACTAAAAATAATTCATTATTAGCAATCGCATTGCGTAAATCTGATTCCATTGCCAAACGATATAATGAACGCTTGTTTAGCTCAGCCGTATAAAACTGGAAATTATTTTTACCTTTTGCTTTCGCGCTATACATTGCCGTATCGGCATTTTTTAGCAGACTATGAATATTAGAGCCATCATGAGGTGCGAGTGCAATCCCCATGCTAAATGTCACATAAAGTTCATGCCCCTCCAGTAAAAAAGGTTTTTCCAAAGAGGCCAATAATCGTTGTGCAACACTGCAAACCAATTGTTTACTAATGATATTGCCCAAAAAAACGGTGAATTCATCGCCGCCTAAACGTCCTAGATTAAAGCGATTAATCTCAATGGGAGGCATACGAAAAACGCTGTCCGGCGTTAAACTGTTCATATCGGCTTGTTGTGTCATGTTATATTCTTCAGCTTGCTCAGCTGTTCGAACACAACCGGATAATCTTTGAGCAATCTCGCAAAGTAATAAATCACCAACATTATGCCCTAAGGTGTCATTAACCCGTTTAAAGTCATCCAAATCAATAAATAACAAAGCAGATAGTAGATTATTTTGTTGATAACGCTCTAGGGTTGCATCTAATGCGGATAAAAAGGCTTCTCGGTTCATTAAGCCGGTTAATGAATCGTAATACGCAAGCGTCTTAATTTGATTTTCAGTATGGCGACGCTCGGTAATATCTTGTAATGTGCCAATACAGTCAATGGCCTCATTAGCCTCATTTTTAATCACATGACCAATATGAGAGATAATTTTGTGTTTGCCGGTACTTGTGAGTATGGCATGCTCTATTTCAAAACTAAGCTTATTTTCTATGCAGTGCGTTATGGCTTGTCGTACTAATTGTTTATCTTCAATCGGTACATGAGCGAGAAAGACGGCTAGACAAAATGTGTTGTTGGTTTGCTCATCAATTTCTAAAATATCATACAAGGTTGCAGAGCATTTAAAGGCTTGATCGCTTTGCGTATATTCCCAGTTCGCAATTTTAGCCATTTTTTGGGCTTTGGTAAGTCGTGCTTCACTAGAGAGTAACGATAAATACAATTCATGCGTCCGGAGCATATATTGAATGCGGTAATTTAACAGAGCCCAGTTTAAGGGTTTGCTGGAAAAATCCGTTGCCCCGGCTTGGAAAGCGCTCTCTATTGAATCATAATCATTTTTACCCGCAATAAATAAAATGGGTTTATCAACACTTGCAGCATGGTTGCGTAATTGCCGGCAAACTTCAAGGCCGCTCATATCCGGTAACTCATAGTCCAGCAATAATAAATCAGGCATTAATTCCAGAGTCAGCCGAATACCTTGCTCACCTGTCATTGCCGTTAATACCTGATACCCATAAGCCGATAGTTTTTTTTGGGCTAAAAGGCATAAGGTCGGGTCATCATCAATAACCAATATTTTATAATGATTCATACTGCGCATTCTCTACTGTTTCCGTACTAAAAAGCTGCTTATAAGCCATATTAACAGCATGATATTCTTTAATAATCTTATCCCATAATAAAACAGCTTGTTGCTGATTGCCTTGTTTTGCCGCCTGTTCTAGCTCTTTAAAGAGGCTAGATAAGGTCAGTGCTGCGACATTGCTACTACTGGATTTTAATTGATGTGCACTTTTTGCAATGGTTTCTAGCGTGCCTTCTACAAAGGCTAGTTCAATTTTTTGTATTAATTGCTCAGCATTGGCAAAATAAGTCGCACTGAGTTGGGCAATAAAGGCGTTTGAACCTGAGTCATCCATCGTCTTTAATTCTTCTAGCATTGTGGCATCGAGTGCATAATTAATGGCATCTTGATTGACTGACACTGTTTTTGGTGTTTGTACGTGTGCCACCTGCATATCATTTAACCAACGCTCTACAATCTTTAATAATTGTAATTTTTTAAACGGTTTGCTTAAAAAATCATCCATACCTGCTGCAATACATGCCTGCCGGTTTTCGGTAAATGCATTTGCCGTCAAAGCAACAATCGGCGTACGGGGGGCATTACTCATTTTTTCTATACGACGAATTTGCCGAGTAGCAATTAAGCCATCCATTACCGGCATTTGACAATCCATTAAAATCAATTGAATATTGTTCGCTTTAAAGAGATCAATTGCTTGCTTACCATCCGTTGCCGATAAAATATGCAAGCCAACTTGCTTCAAGATATTCTGTACCATTAATAAATTCACCGCATTATCTTCTGCAATTAACACTGTTGCTGTCTTGTCTATTTGTTGTGCATGGCTCAGCTTAGAGGTTTTTCGTAAGCGATTGATTTGCTCTACCATATCCAGCGCATCATAACCTGGATTAATAGAAGCCATGCCTGATAAACGTCGCTCGGTTTCCGTGTAGCCTAAAAAATAGGCCATTGCCAGCTTTGGCTTTGCATTATATTCATGCCAAAATAAAGCATCTTGTAGCGCACTGGCAGTAAATAATAAAACTTGGTAGGCCTGTATCAATGTGGGCTGTTGTTGTAATAATTGCCCTTTTTTAGCATCAATCAGCTCAACCGTATAGCCTAAATTAACCAATCGTATCAACCAATCCGCATTGGCATCATAAACAAACAACGCAATGGTAATCGGTTTTGGAGGCTGTTTTTTCGTATCAGCTGCTTCTAATGCCAATGGCACACGAAATAAAAGTTTAGTCCCGAATCCTTCGCGACTACGTAAATAAATATTTCCACCTAATAAGGTGACCATCTTTTTTACAATCGCCAGCCCTAAACCCGTTCCGCCATAATTGCGCGTATTAGACGCATCGGCTTGCGTAAAAGGCGCAAATAATTGCGCTTGTTTTTCTTCTGAAATACCAACACCGGTATCTTTAATAGAAAAAGACAGCATACAAGCCTGATTTGTAGTCGCTTTAAATTTAACTTTTAAACTAATTGTTCCTTGTTCTGTAAATTTAACCGCATTATTTAATAAATTATATAAAATTTGTTTAATTTTTTGTGCATCACCATATAAATAACGCGGTAAGGCTTTAGGGATAGTATATTGTAATTGTAGAGATTTACGGCTAATTTCATAGCGATTAGCTGCTAATACGGTAATTAATAATTCATAAACATCAAACCAAGCGCGGTCTAATTGCATTTTTCCCGCTTCGATTTTAGAGAAATCTAAAATATCATTAATTTGTGCCAATAATGAATTACCGGATTGATTAATAATGGCAATATATTCTTCTTGTTCCGCGCTTAAGCGTGTTTCTTGCATCAGCTCTGAAAAACCAATAATTGCATTTAAGGGCGTACGAATCTCGTGACTCATCACCGATAAAAAATCTGATTTGGCAATATTGGCTTTTTGTGCCTGCTCGGCCAATATTAACGCCTTGTTTTTTTCCAGGGTACGCTCTTGTACGAGATCCTCTAAGGTCTCTTTTTGCTCCAATAGGGTATTATTCCAGCTTTCAATTCTTTCCAGCATCAAATTAAAAGCGCGCCCTAAACGGCCAATTTCATCGTCAGATATAATGGTGGCGCGTCGGTTATAATGCTCTGATAAGCTTACCTGTTCACTAATGGCCAATAATTCTAAGATGGGTTGTGTTAACCTTTGTACAAACCGCCCCATAATGATAAAAATCAGCATGGAAGCCAGTAATAAACCCGCTAACGCTAAACCAAGCTCTTTTAAAGTACGTTGATAAATATCATGCAAATTGACGAGCAATAAAAACTTTCCATAGTAAATATTATCTAATATCAGTGGCTTGCATACTTTAAGGTAGTCAATAGTAAATTGAGAGCCATGACAGTTATCAAAAAACGGCATTTTATTACTTGGTAGTTGCCAATCGCCTTGACGCTGGTACTCGGCAAACGTGCTGCTATTGTTGAGTTGCACTACCGCTGCATAAACAATATTTTTATGTGCCTGCAATGTATTTAAAGTCTGTTGGGCATCGAGTGGGTTATTAAACATTAATGAAGGGGTAATCACTAACGCAGTGACTTTTGCTAAGGCATTCACCTCATTGTTTAAAATAGACTTGTTTGCATAATAAGAATTAACTGTTAATAGGCCGCTTGCTACTAACAGCATAAATAAAATGCTAAGACTCAGCAATAAACGTAATTTGCTACCGATAGAAGCATTTTTAAACCGAAACATACTGAGCCGCTCCTTTTTAAGAAAATTAAGGCTGAGGGTAAGGGTAGCGGAAAATTTTTCCTAGTTTTAAAAGCCTAGAGCTCACGACCAATTTTGCCTGCTGAAGGATGGCCAAATTAATATTCAATTGCACTTTACCATGAACGGACTCAAATCCGACCATTCCCCCTGCCTGAATAAAGGCCACTCCCTCTCCGATTGTTAAAATAGGCTTATTTTTAAGCTTTAACACAACCGATCGCAGCACCGCTTGTTCTAATTCGCTGATATAAACTAAATGACAAGTCGATAAATCTTGTTGGTAGGAAAGGTTAAATATTTGCACCACTTTATGGTTAAGAGTTTGCGGTTTAGCACGGGCAAAAGACTGCTGTACTCCATTATTGCCAAGCACACAAAGATTAAATGTTGTTGCTTGCTGCATATTTTGGCTGGGCCAACGGGTTAAACGTGCAAAGTTAAAGCTTAATTCGGTCAACTTTGCTTGCTCTTCCCTAGAACGGGCATGAGCATCTAAACTCGTAGTTAGTAGCGATAATAAGTAAAAACCTATTGTTAACACGTTACGCATGTGCATACTATAAAATGCAATAGGCCATAATATCGTTAGACAACTTGACTGTACTTGTGTTTATCATCATTTAATAATTGATAGAAAATTTGTATCATACTACCTAGTACCTCAATTCTTGCCTGCGCAATACAAAATCAAACTTATTTATTTGGCTTATGATAAGCCTCGCAGTCTATACTGATGCGTTGCAGTTTTTTGCCTAATTTTAAAGCCGTTAATTGCCCGCCCCACAAGCACCCTGCATCAATGGCATAACACTGTTGCTCTTCGTGGTAACCAATGGCCGACCAATGCCCAAATATAATTTTTAACGGTGCACTTTTTCGCTTAGGCACTCTAAACCAAGGCATTAAATAATCAGGCTGACTGCCTAATTTACCATTGTATTTAAAATCTAGTCGGCCTTCTTTATCGCAAAAACGCATTCTAGTAAAACAATTTACGCTAAAGCGTAGTTGCTCCTCCTCGGTCAATTTTTCACACCACAGATTAGGCGTATTACCATACATTGTTTTAAAAAATGCAACGTAATGCGTACTACGTAATTGTTTTTCCACCTTTGTCGCCATTTTTTTTGCGCGTGCAAAGTCCCACTGAGGGGGGAGGCCTGCATGCACTAAACAAAAATCATCATTGTAATGCAATAAGGGGCGTGATCGTAACCAGTCTAACAGTTCCTCTTTATCCTCTGCCTGTAAAATAGGCTGTAAAGTATCTTTACTGCGCTGAGGCGATACGCCGCAGGCAACGGCCAGCAAATGTAAATCATGATTTCCCAAAACGGTGATGGCCGCCTCTCCAAGCGATTTAATAAAACGCAAGGTTTCTAATGATTTTGGGCCCCGATTTACTAAATCACCGACAAACCAAAGTTGATCCTTTTTTTTATTAAATTCAATTTTTTGTAATAAGCGTAGCAATTCATCATAGCAGCCTTGAATATCACCAATCGCATAAATGGCCATAATTAATGCAAGGTTCTAGGAATGGAAAGCGTAAACTGCGGAATAGGCGCATCAAAATTCTCACCATCTTCTGCCAGCATAATATATTTCCCCTCCATCACCCCAACCGACGTTTTTAACATTGCACCACTGGTATAGGTAAATGTCTCCCCCGGTTTTAAATAAGGTGTTTTCCCAATGACTCCTTCTCCTCGCACCTCTTCTATACGGCCGTTTGCATCCGTAATCAACCAATGCCGGCGCAGCAATTTTGCCGCAATGCCGCCAATATTGGTAATAGTAATGGTATAAGCAAAAGCATATTTATTGGCGCTGGGTTTGGATTGCTCTTCTATATACCGAGATTGTACTTCCACTAAGATTTTATTTTTTTTGTTCATATCAAAGACTCTAAGATACAGGCATCAATTAAAAATATAAGTATTTTATCATTTATCGCCATAAACTTAGATACAATTAATGATACGCTAACATTTGCTCTTGATGAGCATGCAATCAGCCTAACATTCTATAATAAAAATACGTTACTTATGAACCCAGAAGCCATTATTAAAGAAATGCACGTTTTACCGCAAATTGATCCCGAATTTGAAATACAACGACGTATAGACTTTATCAAAACTCAACTTAAACAAGCAAAACTTAAAAAACTAGTCCTGGGCATTAGTGGGGGCATCGACTCGGCAACCTGTGGCCGCTTGGCACAACTGGCCGTTGAGCAACTCAATCAAGCAGACTCTACCGCTGACTACCAATTTATAGCCGTGCGTTTGCCTTATAAAATACAAGCTGATGAAAGCGATGCGCAACTTGCTTTAAACTTTATTCAACCCAGCCAAAACGTGGTTATTAATATTCATGCAAGCGTTGATGCTATCCATCACGAAACCATGCACGCCTTACAACAAGGCTTTTCCAGCACGGCAGCAACAGCCGATTTCCATAAAGGCAATGTTAAAGCACGCGTGCGTATGACCGCGCAATATGACCTTGCCGGTTTAGTGGGGGCTTTGGTCATTGGAACGGATCACTCCGCAGAAAATATCACCGGCTTTTTTACTAAATGGGGGGATGGTGCTTGTGACTTAGCTCCCTTGTTTGGCCTCAATAAACGCCAAGTTAGACAAATTGCCCAATACTTAGGCGCACCTAGCACACTTATCGAAAAGGCACCGACGGCTGATTTAGAAGACTTGGAACCGGGTAAAACTGATGAAGCCGCCTTAGGGCTCAGCTATAACCAACTCGATGACTTTCTGGAGGGTAAACCAGTAGAAGCGGCTGTACAACAGTTGATTATTAATTGCTACCAAAAAACACAACATAAACGCCTCGCTATACCAACGTTATATACATAAGTTGGTAAATGAGTGCTGTTATCAAAATAAGGAACGCTCATGCTAGATAAGAATATCAACAATCCAAAAAGCATTAAATATTATGTTAATCAGTATTTACAAAGCATTAAGACTGAGCTCAAAAATAAAGTTATCGTTGATGCGCCTGCCGGCACAGGAGCAACTGCAGAAATTTTGCACAACTTAGGGGCAAACGTTAAACCATTTGATCTATTTCCGGAATACTTTATGCTCGATGGTGTGCAATGTCATCGTGCAAATATAGCGCAACATATTCCATTAGATGATAAATTTGCAGATATGCTTATTTGCCAAGAGGGAATAGAACATTTTAGCGACCCATTAACAGCTTTTAAAGAATTTAATCGCATTCTAAAACCAAAAGGTCAGTTACTGCTGACGACACCAAGTTATTCTAATTTAGCCTCCAAATTCAGTTATTTACTTTTTGAAAGTGAAAGTAGCAAGCATATGCCACCTAATGAAATAGATGATATTTGGATGTCGGATAAAGCGATTGGCAATGAAATTTATCACGGGCATATTTTTTTACTTGGTCTACAAAAGCTAAGGGTGATTGCTAAATTAGCCGGATTTAAGATTCATGATATAAAGTATGTCAGGTTGAGCAAAGGCTCCCTCATTTTATTACCCTTTTTTTACCCCTTTATTTTCCTAAGTTCGTTACGAGTTTATTATCGCCATATCTGCAAAGATAAAGGTCTCTCGCAGGCGCAAAAAAGGGCTGTTTACCAAGAGCAACTATTCATTAATATAAATCCTAAAAATTTGATTAATAAACATATTTTTGTCATGTTTGCAAAAGAGAATGATGTGTCGGCACTCAACTTCAGAAATGAGAAAGTAGTGAAGCAATTTACAGACAAAACATAAAGGTTTTGGCTTCATCAACGCTTACATGCGAGATGGTTAGAGAATGGACTTGTGCTGAGTGTAGCACACAGCTAAGAATATTCTTGTACTTGGATATAGCCGCAGGAGCCTCCGTTCTTTAGAGCGGGGAGGAAATCAAAATAGGTGTTTAGGTTTGTATTTGTCTTGTTCTGGTAGTTGTGGAAATTCCCTATGTTGCCGCATTATGTCATCTGCTGTCTTATTCAAGTAAAATATAGCCGAGCACGCGTTTATTTGCACCGCGCTTTGCATTATGACATCGGAATATAGGGAGACTAAAAATTAATATACAACAATTAAATGCTGATTTTGGGGTTACACAACAAATCGAATTTATCCTTGGTAAAGGGAATTTGCCTTGTATACAAGTCAATAATAGTAAAGCGTCTGCTTTAATTTCTATTTATGCCGCTCAGGTTTTATCATTTAAACCTGCGCAGGAAATGACGGATTTATTGTTTGTCAGTGATAAGGCTTATTTTCAATCCGGTAAGGCGACTAAAGGCGGTATTCCGATTTGCTGGCCTTGGTTTGGTATTCCCCCTGAGGTGACTTGTCGGCAAAGAACGGAAGGGCCTGCGCATGGCTTTGCGCGTAACCACTTGTGGTCAGTGTCGTCTACTGTCATATTGCCTAATGGTGAGACTAAAATAGTGCTAACGCTTAAGGATTCTGAACAAACTAGATCTGTTTGGCCGTTTTCTTTTCAGCTTGTCTTAGAAATCATTATTGGCGATGCACTTGCATTGACATTGCATACTCGTAATACAGGGAGTGAGCCGTTTGTGATAACGGAGGCATTGCATACTTATT
>JALSIU010000326.1 GCA_026989715.1 Methylomonas sp. | reverse complement strand
AAAATTGCACGTAATTTTGGTATGCCACGTCCTGAAGGTTATCGTAAAGCGTTGCGGGTCATGAAAATGGCAGAACGATTTAAGCTACCCATTATTTGTTTAATTGATACACCGGGAGCCTATCCTGGGATTGGTGCCGAAGAGCGCGGTCAAAGTGAAGCGATTGCGCGTAATTTATTTGAAATGGCCAAATTGGAAACGCCTATTATTTGTACCGTGATTGGTGAAGGCGGTTCAGGGGGCGCATTGGCGATTGGCGTGGGCGATCGCCTGATTATGATGGAATACAGCACTTATTCGGTTATTTCTCCGGAAGGTTGTGCGTCCATTTTATGGAAAAGTGCAGATAAAGCAAAGTTGGCTGCCGAGGCAATGGGCATTACATCAGATCGCGTGCGCGAGCAGGGCTTTTTAGATGAAGTGGTCAGAGAGCCGACAGGCGGTGCACACCGCGATTTTAAAGGGACTGCTGAAAACTTAAAAGAGGCTTTGTTTCGCCATATTAAAGAATTAAGGCATGAAAATATGCATGATTTAATGGAAAAACGCTACCAGCGTATTATGCAGTTTGGTACTTTTTCTGATGAAGTGAAGTAAGGTTTATTAAGGGGGAGCAAGTGGATGCGGTTTTGCTTGCTCTCATATAATTTAAGTTATTTATTATTCCATTGCGACGTGTGAAGCTTGGGTCTCAACTTTTTAATGCCTACCTTAGTGATTATCATGCCGCTAATCACCTCTTTGTCGGCTACAGTGGCGGCATAGACTCGCATGTCTTATTACATTTGTTGGCACATATTCCTGCGCTACATTCTAAAATAACGGCTGTTTATATTCATCATGGCCTACAGGCTTGCGCGGATGATTGGGCAGAGCATTGCCGGCAAGTTGCGCAGGCACTGAGCGTTAAATTCAACGTTATTCACGTCAATGCACGGGCTACGCAAGGTGAAAGCCCTGAAGAAGCGGCGCGTAATGCGCGTTATCAAGCATTTAACGGCTTGCTACAACAAGGCGATGTATTACTATTGGCACAGCACCGTAATGACCAATTAGAAACCGTATTATTGCAATTGTTTCGGGGCGCGGGCTTAAAAGGGCTTGCGGGTATGCCTGCACGGGTTACTTTTGGGGCAGGAATATTATGTCGGCCTTTATTGGATGTGCCTCAGATTGAAATTCAAAACTATGCACAAGACCAGGGCTTGCAGTGGGTGGAAGACCCCAGTAACCAAGAGACTCAATTTGATCGCAACTATTTGCGCCATGAAATCATACCTTTGATACAACAGCGTTGGCCAGGTATTGATAAAACCGTTACACGGGTGGCAGGGCACTGTGCGGAGGCGCACACTTTATTATCAGTGAGTGCAAGGGAGAAAATGCAACGGCTTTTTGATAAGGATAAGCAGTGCCTGTCTATTGCAGGTTTATTAAAATATGATGTATTAACCCAGCAATGGATATTGCGGGAGTGGTTGCACCAGATGGGTTTACGCATGCCGACTCAGAAAGTGATGACGGCTATTTTATGTGATGTGATTAATGCACGGCCTGATGCAAGGCCTGAGGTGTTGCATGATGCCCATAAAATCCAACGCTATCGTGATGGCCTGTATGTACTGCAACAGCAGCAACCCGATTTGCAGCAAATCATGGTATGGCCTAAAGCAAAACAGATATTATTCTTGCCTAATAATGGTGTTTTAGTGTGTCAAGAAACCCGGCAAGGGATTGCCCAAAGCTTGTGGCAACAAGGGGATGTGTGCATTAAATATCGAAAAGGGGGCGAAAAAATAGCCTTGCCCAAACGTAGCGGTCGCCACCGATTGAAAAATTTATATCAAGAAGCGGGCATTGTACCTTGGTTGCGTGAGCAGGTTCCGCTGATTTATATTAATGGTGTCTTAGTGGCAATTGCGGGTTTTTGGGTCAGTGCGGATTATTATGTTGAAAATAAGCCCTGTATTCGTTTGGAGTGGCATCCTGAATAGTATTGGAATGTTCTGAGGGCGGGGAAAATTTGGAAAGTCAATGACGCAAAGCGTAATGTCGATTAAAATAGAGCGTTAATTGCTTAGAAAATAGGCAACCTTGTAAGCAGAATGCATGCGTTATTATTCAGGTCTTTTTAATTGATGACAAAATTTATATTTATTACCGGTGGTGTGGTTTCTTCTCTTGGTAAAGGGATTGCAGCCTCTTCTTTAGCGGCTATTTTAGAAGCGCGTGGTTTAAAAGTAACCATGACTAAACTAGACCCTTATATTAATGTTGACCCAGGGACAATGAGCCCTTTTCAACACGGTGAAGTTTTTGTGACCGAAGATGGTGCCGAAACGGATTTAGATTTGGGGCATTATGAGCGTTTTATCAAAACGCCATTAACCAAGAAAAATAATTTCACCACAGGCCAAGTGTATGAAACGGTATTGCGTAAAGAGCGCAAAGGTGAATACCTAGGCGCAACGGTACAAGTGATTCCACATATTACCAATGAAATGAAGCGTCGTGTTTATCTCAGTGCTGAAGGCATGGATGTGGCCATTATTGAAGTGGGTGGGACGGTCGGTGATATTGAGTCATTACCCTTTTTGGAGACCATTCGTCAAATTGGGGTGGAATTAGGCCGAGACCGTGCTTTGTTTATTCATTTGACTTTAGTCCCTTATATTAAGACGGCAGGTGAAATTAAAACCAAGCCCACGCAACATTCGGTGAAAGAATTGCGTACCATCGGGATTCAACCTGATATTCTGATTTGCCGTTCTGAGCGGCGTATTCCTTTGGCAGAGCGGCAAAAGATTGCTTTATTTACCAATGTGCCTGAAAAAGCCGTTATTTCTGCTCTCGATGCAGATACTATTTATCGTATTCCCTTATTGCTCAATGAGCAGGGGCTAGATGATATTGTGGTTGACCAATTACGCTTGGATGTACCGCCGGCGGATTTATCTGAATGGGAAGCGGTGGTCGAGTCAGTAACGAACCCGAATGATGTCGTTAATATTGCGATCGTGGGTAAATATGTTGATCACAGTGATGCGTACAAGTCTTTAAGTGAGGCGTTAATACATGCAGGCATTCACACGCGCAACCAAGTTAAAATTAAGTATATTGACGCGGAGTTAATTGAAAATGAAGGCGTTGAACCTTTAAAAGGAGTAGATGCTATTTTGGTGCCGGGTGGCTTTGGTGAGCGGGGTGTAGAAGGGAAAATTGCGACGGTGCGTTATGCTCGGGAAAATAAAGTGCCTTATTTGGGCATTTGTTTGGGGATGCAATCTGCGGTCATTGAATTTGCACGTAATGTTGCCGGTTTAGAAGGGGCGCATAGTACTGAATTTTTACCGACTAGCCCGCACCCTGTGATTGGCTTGATTACGGAATGGCAGGACTCGGATGGCCAAACTGAAACCCGTGATGAAAACTCTGATTTAGGCGGCACGATGCGCTTAGGTGCGCAGAAGTGTCGTATTCAAAGTGATTCTTTGGTCTTTGCGCAGTATAAAAAAGATGTCATTACGGAGCGGCATCGGCACCGGTTTGAGTTCAATAATCATTATATAGAAGCCTTAGAAAAATCAGGCATGCAGTTTTCGGGAAAATCTATGGATGGACGTTTGGTAGAAGTGGTTGAAATTACTGACCATCCTTGGTTTATTGCCTGTCAATTTCATCCGGAATTTACTTCTACGCCGCGTAATGGACACCCTTTGTTTTCCGGTTTTATTAACGCGGCCTCTAAACATTGCCAAGGAGACAACGCGTGAACTTATGTGGGTTTGAAGTCGGATTAGAGCAACCTCTTTTTTTGATTGCGGGAACGTGTGTTATCGAAAGTGAGCAAATGGCGTTGGATACGGCGGGTTTTTTGCAAGAATTAACGACTAAATTAAAGATTCCTTTTATTTATAAGTCATCATTTGATAAGGCTAATCGCTCATCTCATGAAAGTTATCGTGGTCCTGGTCTGGAAGAGGGCTTAAGGATTCTGCAAAAAGTACGCGAGCAAATCGGCGTGCCTGTACTCACGGATGTTCATGAAGATACCCCTTTAAATGAAGTCGCGGATGTAGTTGATGTCATGCAAACGCCTGCCTTTTTATGTCGGCAGACTAATTTTATTCAGGCGGTTGCCAAGCAAGGTATTCCGGTGAATATCAAAAAAGGCCAGTTTTCTGCGCCTTGGGATATGGTGCATGTGGTGAATAAGGCAAAAGCAACCGGCAACCATAACATTATGGTGTGTGAGCGCGGCGCATCCTTTGGCTATAATAATTTGGTATCAGATATGCGCTCTTTAGCAGAGATGCGCAATACACACTGTCCTGTTGTTTATGATGCAACGCATTCCGTACAGTTGCCGGGCGGGCAGGGCACATCATCCGGTGGGCAAAGGCAGCATGTTTCTGTGTTGGCAAGAGCGGCGGTTGCGGCAGGTGTTGCCGGTGTCTTTATGGAAACACATCCTGACCCGGATAATGCATTAAGCGATGGGCCTAATTCATGGCCTATGCATCGTATGCAAGAATTACTGGAGACTTTAGTGGCTATTGACCAAGCGGTCAAAGCACAAGCCTTCATTGAAAACACCTTATAACAATAATTAATTGAGGGTACAAAGATGGCGAGAATAATTGATGTTAAAGCAAGAGAAATTTTAGATTCACGTGGTAACCCTACCATTGAAGCTGATGTGGTACTGGCTTCTGGGTATACCGGTAGTGCCATGGTGCCTTCCGGTGCATCGACCGGTGAGCGTGAGGCGATTGAATTACGTGATGGTGATAGCGCACGTTATTTAGGTAAAGGGGTTTTAAAAGCCGTTGAATTTGTAAATACCGAAATTCGTGCCGCAGTACTAGGCATGGATGCGTCTGAGCAAGAGGCACTGGATGCCAAGATGATGCAGTTAGATGGTACACCTAATAAAGGCCGTATTGGTGCTAATGCTATTTTAGGTGTTTCGATGGCGGCGGCGCGTGCAGCCGCACTAGAAGCCGGCGTGCCTTTGTATCGTTACCTCAATACCAGCGGTGAATTTATTATGCCGGTACCGATGATGAATATCATTAATGGTGGCTCGCATGCCGATAACAGTGTCGATTTACAGGAATTTATGATTCTACCGGTCGGTGCCCCTTCTTTCCGTGAGGCGATTCGTTATGGTGCGGAAGTGTTTCATCATTTGGCTAAAGTATTAAAAGCTAAAGGCTTGGCAACGACAGTGGGTGATGAAGGCGGTTTTGCACCTAATTTATCTTCTAATGAAGAAGCCATTGAAGTGATTTTAGAGGCGATTGTCAATGCTGGCTATCAACCTGGGGAAGATATTTATTTGGGTTTAGATGCGGCGGCTTCAGAATTTTATCAAGATGGCAACTACGCGTTAAGCTCAGAAGGCAAAACTTTAAATGCTGGTCAAATGACAGACTTTTTTGCTGACTGGGTGGCGCGTTACCCCATTATCTCTATCGAAGACGGTTTGTATGAAAATGACTGGGAAGGCTGGAAAGGCTTGACCGATAGAGTGGGTGATAAAATTCAATTGGTAGGTGATGATTTATTTGTCACTGACCCTGCGACGCTAAAAGAGGGGATTGAGAAAGGCGTTGCTAACTCGATTTTAATTAAAGTCAACCAAATCGGTACCTTAACCGAAACATTGGAAGCGATTAATACGGCTCATGCCGCAGGCTATAGTGCCGTTGTATCGCATCGCTCCGGTGAAACGGAAGACACAACGATTGCTGATTTATGTGTTGCTTTGGGTACAGGACAAATTAAAACAGGCTCATTAAGTCGCTCTGATCGTATTGCAAAATATAATCGCCTGATGAAAATTGAAGAAGAATTAGGCGCGGCGGCAAAATATGCAGGGCGTAGTGCTTTTAAGAAGTTGGCGTAATCAATTAATCTTTATTATAGGCCGGGCATATTAAAATTCTTATTGCCTTTTTAATCGTGCTGATTGCTTTATTGCAATACCGTTTGTGGTATGGCGATGGTAATGTGCGGCAGGTGCGTCAATATCAACAACAATTGGCCAAGTTGCAAGCACAGTTGCAGCAAAAACAACTGCGTAATGATGCGTTGTATGCCGAGGTGCAAGACTTGCGTAAGGGGCAGGAAGCGATTGAAGAAATTGCCCGCTATGATTTAGGTTTAATTAAAAAAGATGAGACTTTTTTTCAAGTGATTGAATGATTTTAAAGGTGTTTTGTATGATTGGACATAAGGGCGTATGGCTGAAGTAACTAAATCTTGGGGTATTGTGCCTGCCGCCGGTGTAGGGAAGCGTATGCAAGCCGACCGGCCTAAACAGTACTTGCCGCTCAATGGCTGCACGGTTATTGAGCAAACTTTAACACGACTATTGCAGGTGGAACAATTAACCGCTGTGATTGTGGCGATTTCAGCAGAAGACCCTTATTGGCCTGAACTAGCAATTGCTAAGCATAAACGCATTCAAACCGTTGCAGGAGGTAAAGAACGTGCTGACTCGGTTTTATCTGCATTACAATCCATTTCCGGGCAAGCGATGGCGAATGATTGGGTGTTGGTGCACGATGCCGCCCGTCCTTGCATTACTAAAACCGATATTGAATGCTTAATCAATGCACTACAGCATCATGCTGTGGGGGGAATTTTAGGTCAAGCATCACATGATACTTTAAAATCCGTCGATACAGAGCTGGCGATTGCAGAGACGGTGGATAGAAGTCAAATATGGCGAGCGTTTACCCCGCAAATGTTTCGTTATGGTGCGCTCAAAGCGGCCTTGCAACAAGCGGCTGATAGTGGCTGGGTGGTCACTGATGATGCTAGTGCCATGGAATTACAAGGTAAGCACCCTAAAATGATAGCAGGGCGGGCAGATAATATAAAAATTACCCGCCCCGAAGATTTAGCTTTGGCGCAATTTTATTTGGAGCAACAACCATGATACGTGTAGGGCAAGGGTATGATGTACATCGTTTTGTCGATACCGGCGATGTGATTTTAGGCGGCGTTAAAATTGATTATCCGCAAGGTTTAGAGGCGCATTCTGATGGTGATGTGGTGTTGCATGCTTTATGTGATGCACTGTTAGGCGCGGCAGCCCTTGGTGATATAGGCAAGCATTTTCCCGATACAGACCCTGAATTTAAAGGGGCTGATAGTCGTGTGCTATTGCGGCATGTGTACGCTATTGTGCAGGAAAAAGGCTATCGTTTAGAGAATGCGGATATTACGATTATCGCGCAAGCACCTAAAATGGCACCGCATATTGCGGCAATGTGTCGTAATATTGCGCAAGATTTAGCGGTTAATATCGACTGTATTAATGTTAAAGCGACCACTACAGAAAAACTAGGCTTTGAAGGCAGGAAAGAAGGTATTGCAGTGCAAGCTATTGTACTGATATGCAATTAGAAGACTGGGCTTGTGCGTATGGTGGTGCGCAAAGTCAAGGGCTGATACGCCAAGTTCCGGATGATTTTATCGTCAATGAAATTCCTTCTTTTGAGGTATCAGGTGTCGGCGAGCATGCTTTTGTCCTGATTGAAAAGTGTTCAGAAAATACCGATTATGTCGCCCGTCTGTTGGCGCGGTTTGCAGGCGTGCGTCAACGTGATGTCAGTTATGCAGGGCTAAAAGACCGGCATGCGCGTACCACGCAATGGTTTAGTATCTGGTTGCCGGGCAAGCCTGACCCTGACTGGTCTGAGTTAAATTGTGCGACGATTAAAGTCTTGCAAGCTACGCGACATAGTAAAAAACTCAAACGCGGCTCATTAGCGGGTAATCAGTTTAATATACGTATTCGTGATTGGGTGGGTGATAAGGCGCTATTGGAGGAGCAGTTACTTAAGATTAAATCGGGTGGAGTCCCTAATTATTTTGGTGAGCAACGCTTTGGGCATCATGGCGCAAATATCAACAAAGCATTAGCTTTATTTGCCGGTAAAAAGGTCTCTCGCAACCAGCGTAGCCTGTATTTGTCTGCGGCGCGTTCTTATCTGTTTAATACTATTTTAAGTGCGCGCGTAATGGATAAAACATGGAACCATGCTTTATTAGGCGATATTTTAATGTTTGATGATTCGCGTAGCTTTTTTAGAGTAGAAGAGGGGTTAGATGCGGTGACGCTCGCGAGAGTCGAGGTGTTAACATTGCATCCGACTGCCGCCTTATGGGGCAAAGGCGAGATGCAATCGGCTGCGGGCGTTGCATTATTGGAGCAGCAACAGATAGAGAAATTTCCTGATTTGGCTACCGGACTGAAAACTTTTGGGGTGGCGCAAGACCGTAGAGTATTGCGTAGCCATATTAAAGCATTGCAATGGCAGTTTATCGGTGCCGGTAATTTAGAAATTGAGTTTTCTTTAAACGCGGGATGCTATGCAACCTCTTTGTTAAAGGAAATTATTGCGCTTTCGTGAATACAATAATACCCAAAAACTATGTTATTTGGGTATTATTTAAGGTATATATTGCTCATTATTTAGGCAAATAGCGGCCTGGTGCAAGCGTATTATTAGGGTCAATAGCTTTTTTGATGCGCTTTAGCAGCTCAGGAGCGGCGTTATACTTGTCTAGTTTACTCATTGCATGAATGCTCAGGCGATAAGGCAAAAAGCCGCGCACTTTTCCTGTCTCAAATAATTCTTCATAACAGGCATGCGCACGTAGAACTGCATCGGGGTCACCTTTTTTGAATAAAATGGGAATAGTGCTGTCAAAAGAGCGGTCAGAAAATGACGTGAGCGTAATCAGTGGTTCAATTTGGTGTTTAATGCAGATTTGAGTCACCATATTGGTAAATTCGGTGACTTTTTCTGCTTGCATAGGAACTAGAGGCGAGTACCAGATTAAGCCGCAATCATCCTGATCAGGGTGCATGGCAGTGCCTTGCTCTGGTTGATTGTTCGTCAGCCAATAAGCTAAAGGCAGTGCGATTTCACTCGGACGGCCTGCAAAAAGTTGCATCGTTTTGTGCAGGGTCATCACCGTTTCACCTATCATGCCCTTTTTGATAAAGGGAATGCTTTGAGTGATATGATTGATTCTGGAGACCGTTTTGGGGGTGAAAAATATCAAACGCTTAGCTTTCCAGCCTAATATTTTCTTGATTTCTTTTTGTGCGGCATTGACAACGGCTTTATTGCCATATAAAGCACCGACACAGGTCCAAGGGAATACTTGACGTTTTTTTGCCATTTTTGCAATGGTATCA